>JACPYM010000099.1 GCA_016196035.1 Acidobacteriota bacterium
GACCCGACGCGTCACTCGCCCTTTGCGGATTTGAACGGTTTTGTTTATCACCAGAATTGGTTACACAACTTGCTGATTGCCGCTTCGCTCGGCGGCCATAGATGCTGACCCACAAAATTCGATGGGATCAGAAAAATTGAAGACTTCGTAAAGCAGTCCATAGTAATGCGCCCGTTCCTCGCCAGCGTTGGCCCGGCGGCAAACCGGCAGCCAGCCACCCACCGATTCACCAAAAGAAATCAGCGTCGTGCAAACTCTATCTGCCGTTGGCAGCGCTTCAGTGCGCTGGACGACCGCGGGGTATTTTTCAATCGCCAAGCGGCAGATGTTGGTGTCAAACACGTAGAACATAGGCTTGTTCCAGTTCAAACCGCTTCAGCATTCTCCCGTTCAAATTCTTCCCATTGCCGCTGCTCTTCCGCTTCCAGCGCGGTGACATATTGCTGATAGAGTTTGTCGTTGGGATCAATCCGGCAGGCGGCAATAGTTCGCAGCACTGCTTTAGGGCTACCCGGCGGTAACATGGTGGTCGGCTCGTTGAGGGCGGCAACGATTTCAAGCTCGCGTTTGACGGCGTCGCGCTGGCGCAGTTTGTCAGCCAATTCCATCGCTTCAAGCTCCCGTTTACGTTCGGCTTCGATTTCTTCGATATGTTGCAACATCGCCGCTTCATCGCCTTTGAACATTCCCGCCGATTCGAGCCAGACACGCGGGCTGCGGCTCACGGAAATCTGCGCGGGCAAATTCACAGAGATGGTCGTCACATCAGCCGTTGCTAAAAAGTCTTCCACTGCCTGGCGCACCTTGGTCAGCGCCTCTTCGCGCGACTCCCCTTCGGCTGCTACATTGGGCAACGCAAGAATAACGGCCCGGTACGAGCCGTTGGTGCGCTGCACAACTACATCAAGGTCTCTCATAACTGCTCCTTTCGGCCAACAGGGTAACGCAAAATCACTGCTTGCGTTACCCTGTTCGCCAGCGCCTCAATTCCCCGATCCAGCCGCCGCCGGTTTCCCATAATTCGGGAACGCCGGACGCTTGCTCGGTTGCGGCGGATTGCGTTTCAACTCATCCAGCAACAGCGCCACGGCTTTTTCGAGTTGCGGGTCGCGTCCTTGCCGCCACAGCGCGGGATCGAATTCGACTTCGACATCCGGGCTGACGCCGACGTTTTCGACTTCCCATGCGCCGTTGAGGCCATAAATTGCCCCATCCGGCGCGCGCACGACGCCGCCGTCCATCAGTTGCGGCATCGGGAACGAGGCGACCAGGC
Organism: Acidobacteriota bacterium; assembly: GCA_016196035.1. Taxonomy (NCBI): domain Bacteria; kingdom Pseudomonadati; phylum Acidobacteriota; species Acidobacteriota bacterium. The sequence goes on from JACPYM010000099.1 coordinate 1,274, forward strand.
CGCCCCAGGTTTTCTTGCCGACGAGTTGGCCGACGTTCAGCTTGCGGAAATACCAGGGCATCGCGTCGCCGCCGGAACCGGCCATTTCATTGACGATCATGACCTTCGGCCCGTAAATCGCGCCCGAGGGCGAAGACAAATCTTGTCCGCCTTCACGGAAAAAGACATTGCTCAGTTTTTTGCGCGCGAGCGTCTCGACCACGTAATCGGCCAGGTAGCCGCCATTGTTGAAACGTTCGTCAATCACCGCGCCCTGCTTGTCGGTTTGCGCGAAGAAGTAGCGCGTGAAGTTGATGTAACCGCCATTCGCCGTGTCGGGCAGATGCACGTAGGCCAGCTTGCCGCCGCTCAGTTCCGACACCTTGCGGCGATTGCTTTCGATCCAATCCAGATTGCGCAGGCCCAGTTCATTGCCGGTCGGCACGACGGTGACTTCGCGCGCGCCTGTGCCGTCGGGATTGGGGCCGACTTTGATGACGACCTGTTTGCCCGCCTTGCTCTCAAAGAAGCTGTAGACGTTGTCCGTCCCGCGCACATCGCGGCCATTGACGGCCAGCAGGTATTCGCCCGCTTTGACGTTGATGCCGGGTTGCGTGAGCGGCGCGCGCAAACGCGGGTTCCAGTTTTCACCGTTATAAACCTTGGCGAACCGGTAGCGCCCGTTTTCGAGTTTGTAATCGGCGCCTAGCAAGCCGACCGCGACAAAGTTCGGATTGGGCACGTCGCCGCCGCCGATAAACATGTGGCCGACGGTGAGTTGGTTGCACATGTCGTTGAACAGGTAATTCAGGTCGCTGCGATGGGCGACGGCTTTCACGTATGGCTCGTACAGCTTTTCGAGCGCTTTCAGATCCATGCCGTGCGCGTTCGGCGCGTAAAAGAAATCGCGTTCGCCACGCCAGACCTCTTTGAACATCTGCCGCCATTCGGCCTGCGGGTCAACGTGCACTTCCATCTCGGCCATCTTCAGCACATTCGGTCCGCCCGGCGCGCCTGGCGGCATGGGCGTCCCAAGCGTTGCGGCGTTGGCGATCACCCAATTCCCTGCCGGGCCGAAGCCCTGCCGGTAAAGCACCTTTTCGCCATTCGCCGAAACGATGAAGGCGGCCACGTTGTCGAGCGCCTTGTCGAATTTGCGTTTCTCGAAATCGAATTTATGCAGCGTGCCGCTCGCAGGGCCGGTCGGGTCAACATTGACCGGCGGATTTTCAATCAGATAGATCGTGCCCGCTTTGCCCGCGAGCAATTCGCCATAAGGTTTGGGCGGAATCGGCAACGAAACGATGCGTTGACCGATGCCTTCCAAATCAATGCGCACCGGGTCTGGCTCTTTCTTCGCGGGCGGAGTTGCAGGTTTAGCCGCCGCTGCGTCAGCTTTCTTTTCGCCTTCGGCTGGTTTGTCAGCGGGTTTGGCATCATCCTTTTTCGGCTCGTCCTTTTTCTCGTCCGCCACTTTCTCTTCGTCACTTTCAGGCGCGAGCGGCGAGGGCTGATCGTTGCGCAAGACGATGGCGTAAACGCTGCGCGTGGCTTGATGCGCAATGGCCGAAAGATCAATCCAACTGATGCTGGGGCCGATGTCAGTGCTGGCGGTGAAGTACAAATACTTGCCGCCTTTGTCGAAGGCCGGATAACGCGCGTCGCTCAAGCCATCGGTGAGTTGGTCGGCCTTGCCCGTTTCGAGCGAGTAGGCAAAAACGGCGCGCAACAGATTCGGCAGTTGTTTGGTATACGCAATCCAACGGCTGTCGGGCGCCCACACCGGCTGCATCACGTCTTCATTAAAGCCAATCGGGTTGGCGTCCACTTTGACCGGCGTGCCTTTCTCGATGTCTAGATACCAAAGCTGCAATTTCTTGTCGAAGTAAGCGATCTTCTTGGAATCGGGCGACCAGGTCGGCGCGAAATAAAAGGTCTGCGGCGTGCTGGGTTTGAACTTCTTGACCTCGCCCGTGCCCTTTTGATCGCGCAGGTGCAATTCGTATTCGCCCGACTCGTCGCTGAAATAGGCAATCCACTTGCCGTCGGGCGACCACGACGGATCGCGTTCCATCACGCCGGAAGTGTTGGTCAGATTGCGCGGATCGCCTTTTTCCGCCGGGACGCTGATGATTTCGCCGCGCGCTTCAAACACAGCCCGCGCGCCCGTCGGCGAAAGGGCGGCCAGTACCTTGCCCGTTTGTATCGAAGTCGCCACGCGGTTGCCGACCTTTTCAAAACGCGGGCGCAACGAGAGCAGATCATTGTTGACGCGGATGTTGACGGGTTGTGACTTGCCTGACTTGAGGTCGTAAAGATGAATTGAGCCGAGCCGTTCATACACAATCACGCCCGGCCCCGCCGACGCCGATTTGATGTCCAACTCGGCGGGCGGCACGCATTGCGTGATCTTTTTGGTTTTGGTGTCGAAGGAGAACAGCGTCACCGCGCCGCTGGGGCTGTTGCGATCAGAGAGGAAATAAACCTTGTCGCCCACCCACATCGGATTCCGATCAATCGAATTTTCATGCGGCAGCTTTTCGATGGAAGAGTCCGCCAGTTTGGCGAGCCAGATCACATCCTGCTGCCCGCCGTGATAGCGCTTCCATTCGGGTTGCCATTGGAACAGCGGTTCGTAGGCCAGCGATAAACCATCCGGCGAATACGCGCCGCGTTCGGCCATCGGCAGCGGCACGGGCGTCGGGAAGCCGCCTTCGGTGCTGATGGTATAGAGCCGGAAAAAGATATTCGCATAGCTTTCGCGCAGCGAGCTAAACAACACCTGCTTGCCGTCGTTCGTCCAGCCCACCGCGATGTCCGGCCCCGGATGATAAGTCAGCCGCTTCGGCACGCCGCCACTGGCGGGGACGATAAACACATCGGTGTTTCCGTCATACGCGCCCGTAAAGGCGATCTGCGTCCCGTCCGGCGAAAAGTGCGGATCGCTTTCATCGCCCACGCCGCTGGTCAGGCGTTTGGCGTCGCCGCCCTCGCGCGGCACGCTCCACAAATCGCCCGCGTAGGCGAACACGATATGTGTGCGGTTGACGGTGGGTTTCTGGAACAGCGTCGCCTCTTGCGCCGAAACGACGCCGGCGAACGTGAGCAAGAACAAAATTGCTGCGGTGATAGTTCGTTTCATGTTGTTGGTTCCTCACGACGTACAGCAGGCTGCCAGCCTGCTGTAGATTTGGCGAAAGATGTAATCAGGCGGCGGCGTAATCCGCGCAAGCCCTCAGCAGGCTGGCAGCCTGCTGTACAGACGATCAAAACCCCGGCTGGCTAATGTTTTTCGTGTCCAGCTTCGGCGCATATTTTTTCGCCACGCTCTCGATCTCGCTGGCTTTGCCGATCAGCACGAAGACGAGATTGTCGAGCGGGTAATACTGTTTGATGACGCGCTGGGCATCGGCCAGCGTCATCGCGTCAATCTGTTTGTAGTAATCGTTAATGTCGCGCTCGTCCAGGCCGTAAAACTCCAGCGAAGCAAGCAGGTTCGCCAGTTGGTCGCTGGTCTCGATGGTCGGCGGGAATTGGCCTTTGATGTAATTCTTGGCCGACTGCAAATCCTTTTCACTGACGCCTTGCGTGTGCAGCCGGTTCAGGATTTCCAGCGTCAGGTCAATGGCCTTTTCGGTCGTCGCGTTGCGCGTGTAGGTTGAAATCACGAACGGCCCGCGCGCCTTGCGCTGTTCAAACCGCGCACTCGCTCCATACGTCAGCCCCGAACTCACGCGCAGCGCATCGTTCAACATCGAAGTAAACCGTCCGCCAAACAGCGTGTTGATGACGCCGATGTAAACGCGGTCGGCATTCGAGCGCGCGATGCCTACATTGCCGATTTGGTAATAAGTCTGCGTCGCATCGGGCTTGTCCACCAGCAAGAGCTTTTTGCCCGCGACCGGTTGCGGCTCGGGCAGATTCACCGTGGGCGCTTGCTTATTCGGCCACGCGCCGAATTTACTGCCGAGCAGGCTTTCCATCTCGGCAGTATTGAAATCACCGGCGACGACCATGATCGTATTCGACGGCGTGTAATAGCTCTCGTAAAACTTCGCGATGTCATCGCGGGTCAACGCCGCCAGTGATTTTTCATCGCCGCTGGTCGGGCGCGCGTAAGGATGCGCGCCGTACAGGTAGGCATTGAAATACTCGCCGATCACGCCCTGCGCCTGATCTTTGGCGGACTTTAACCCGTCAATGTTCTGCTTCAACAGCTTCTCAACTTCAGCGGGCGGAAAGGCTGAATTCAACAAGCAGTCGCTGAAAATCTCCAAGCCCTGCGCCAAATCCTTTTTGACGAATTCGGCGCGGCCACTGGTGAAATCGAGCCCCGCGTTGCCGAAAAACTGCGCGCCGATGAAATCCAAATCCGCCGCGATTTGATCGGCGTTGCGCATCTTGGTGCCCTTGCGCAACAGGCTGGCGGTCAGCGCGGCCACGCCCTCTTTGCCCGCCGGGTCAGCGGTCGAACCGGCTTTGACAATAAAGCTGAAACTGATGAGCGGCAGGTCGTGCTGTTCGAGCAGTAACACGGTCAGGCCGTTTTTGAGTTTGGCTTTTTTGAAGGGCGGCAACTTGAGTCCGGCAGTTTGCGCGGGAAGGTTGGGCGCGGTGAAGAGCGCAATCAGAATGATGGTTGCGAATCGTTTTAGCATAGGGGTTCTCCCCTGGGTACGCAGCGCTTCCAGCGTGCTGGCTTGGCAATTGACGGCTGGTGGCTGAAAGGAAGCCCTCCGGCCAGCTTCCGTCTGCCGCCAAGACTGCACGCAAGGATGCGTGCGTACCCAGGTTATTGCTTCTCCGGCACCAGCGTCACAACGGTGCGGTTCTTCTCGTTGAAATACTGTTTGGCCACGCGCTGCACGTCTTCTTTCGTCACCTTGGCGTAATCATCGGCGGCGCTGAACAGCTTTTGGTAATCGCCGAAGAAGACTTCGTAGGTGCCGATGGTGTTGGCCTTGCCGCTGATGGTTTTCATCTGGCGATAAAAGCCGGCCAGCAGGATGTTGCGCGCCTTCTGCAATTCGTTGTCGGTGACGCCGGCGTTTTTGACTTTGTCGAACTCTTCGTAAATCGCGGCTTCGACCTGCGCCGGCGCGACGTTGGCTTTGGGCTGCGCGTTCACGGTGAAGAGCGTCGGATCGAAGGTTGCGCCGAAGCCGCCATTCACGAACAACGCCAGTTGATCTTTGTCCACCAGGCGCTGATACATCCGCGAGCTTTGGCCCGAAAACAAAATTGTTTGCAGCATCTGCAAGGCGTAATAGTCGGCGTGCCGCGCTTCAGGCACGTGATAGCCCAGCAGCAAAATCGGCAGTTGCGCGAATTTCTTGACCACGGCGCGGCGTTCGCCCAACTGTTCAGGCTCGCGCGTCGTGACAGGCGCGGGCGCGGCGTGTGACGGAATCGGTTCGATGTATTTTTCGGCCAGCTTGAAAATCTCTTCGGCAGTGATGTCGCCGCTGACGACCATCGTCGCGTTCGACGGCGCATAGCCCATCTCGAAATGCCGCTTGAGGTCTTCGAGCTTCCAGTTCTCAATGTCCACCATCCAGCCGACGACCGGCCACTGGTATGGGTGGGCGGTGTAAGCGTCGGCATAAAGCTGTTCGAACAAGATGCCGAAGTTGTTGGCGTCCACCGACGAGCGCCGTTCGGAAGCGACGACGCCACGCTCGGATTCGATAATCTTGGGATCAAAGCTCAGATCGCGGATGCGGTCGGCTTCGAGATCGAAGATCAGTTCGAGCGCCGATTTGGGAAACCAGTCCTGATAGACGGTCAGGTCGCGATTGGTATAGGCGTTGTTCGAGCCGCCCGCCGCTTCCATCGTCTGGTCAAATTGTTTCGGGCCGTATTTCTTGGCGCCGTTGAACATCATGTGCTCAAAGAAATGCGAAAGCCCTGTCGTGCCGGGGCGTTCGTTGCGCGAGCCGATGCGATAGAAGACGTACAGCGCAACGTTCGGGATCGAACGGTCTTCTTCGACGATGATCTTCATGCCGTTTTTGAGCGTGTGCGTTTTGATTTGGAATTGCTGGGCAAAAACGTCGCTGGCAAGCAGCGCGAGTAAGGCAAGCAGGAGGCTTGCACATTTCCCTGGCCTCATAACTTTCTCCCTTTTGAATCAGGATCATGCGGAACTGCATTTGAAATCGGATGCTATCTGAACAGCGGCTTACGCAGCAAGCGCGGACAGGGTTTCAGCGAATTTGGCTGTAGTTGTAATCCAGTTGTAAAAGGTTCAGCGCCAAGTCTGGCGGGCCGCACAGGGGCCCCAATTTTTTACCGAAAGAATTATTTCTGCCGGTAAATGTTTCGGGGCTGTTGCCGCCTTTACCTGAACTTGGCGTGCCAGGGCAACTCAGACAAAGCGCGGCGCACGGGGACGGTGCCGCGCGCGTGAGCAAGCGGCGGCTGGACGTGAGCAAGCGACGGCTGGAAGGTTACCCCCTTGCGCCAAACCTGCGATGCCGCTTGCTCACGCGCGCGGCACCGTCCCCGTTGCTCTTTCCCTGGCCCTGCTCCCGAATTTTTTACAGGAAGAGTTATTTTTAGAAAAAAAGCATTTGCACCCCAACGCCAGGTATTTTTCGGCCAGCTTCGCCGCACTCATACAGCGGGAGAAACTGTTTACCGTGGCCGCCCGCCTGCATCGTCCCGTTTTTTTAGGAACGATTCGGGCACGGCAGTCCCCGGTACAGTCTCGGGAGCGATAGCGCTTGGGCGAGTTATAGCAAGCGACTCGTTGTATGCAGGTACGCCAACCGCTATCGTTCCCGACACCACGACAAGCTCGCGGCGAGGCGTTGGTAACCCGGCCTCGTTACGGTTGCCTGAATCAGGCGAGTTATGCCAAACTGCCTTTGCTCTTAAAAGCAAAGACGGGACATCACAGAACGAAGGATTTCCCCCAGCCATAACAAAGATTTTCCGCGCTAAAAAAGCGATTGGCTCTGCTGGCATTGAAAGCTGTCGTGACGCTCAAAGCGGTACAGAGTTGACCGTCACTGGTTATTTGCAGTTCAGCTTGTTGTTCTCTTTCTCCCACGCGGTACAACTCAAGACCCTAGATTGCATTGATTGGTTTGCCGCACATTTGGTGCGACCGGTCTGACAATCAAACAACGCGAATGAAAAACGCACTTACCAAATTGGCAGTGATGGGCGGCTTGGCGCTGGCGGCAATCTTCCAGGCGTTAACTGGTTCCGCCGTCCAAGCCAATGTGACGGGGCCGCCATCGTCACGCACGGGCGCGCCCAACTTAGGTGTCATCGCCGCCGAGCCGAATTGCACGGCTTGTCACGGTCCCTTTCTGGTCAACGGCGGGCCGGGCGAAATCAGCTTGAGCGGGTTGCCGCCGGTTTACACGCCAGGGCAGGAAATCGCTGTGACCGTCAGCATCACGCAATCGGGCCGGGGCCGCTTCGGCTTTGAGGCGATGGCGCTCGAAGACCTGGGTCGCCGCGCCGGTGAGTTGCGCGTGACCGAGGCGACGCGCACCCGCCTGGTCGAGGGACAAGGCGCGTTTGGCGGTCGGCAATACATACAGCACTTGCAACCCGGCACAACGCCCAACCCGCCGGGGCAGAATAGTTGGAGCTTTCTCTGGCGCGCGCCGGCGCAAAGCGTGGGCCGCGTGACGTTTTATGTCGCGGTCAACGCGGCGGATGGCACCGGCGGCACGGGCAACGATTACATCTACACCACCAGCCAAAGCCTGCAACCGGCGGGCAGCCCGGTGACGGCATCGGCGGCCAGCCTGGTGCAAACCGGTTCGCTGACGGTGGAATCTATCGCCACGCTGTTCGGGGCCAATCTCTCAGACGGTGTCGCTGCTGCCGCCACGACGCCGCTGCCCGTCGAATTGGCGGGCGCAAAAATCCGCGTGCGCGATCAGGCGGGTGTCGAACGCGACGCATCGCTCTTTTTCGCCGCGCCGTCACAAATTAACTACTTAATTCCGCGCGGCACGGGCAATGGCATTGCGACGATCAGTGCGTTGCGTAACGGCACGGTCATTGGCAGCGCCACGCAATTGATCGAAACGGTCGCGCCCGCGCTCTTCACTGCCAATGCCACCGGGCAAGGCGTGCCGGCAGCGGTGCTCTTGCGCCGCAATGCCGCCGGGCAGGATCGCATCGAACCGGTGACCGCCTTCAATAGCACGACAGGCCGTTATGAAGCCGTGCCGCTTGATTTGGGGCCGGTCAGCGACCAGGTCTTTTTGATTGCCTTCGGCAGTGGCTTTCGCAATCGCGTGGCCAACAACAACATCGCTTGCCTAATCGGTGAAGTGGAATCCGAAGTGCTTTTTCTAGGCGCGCAAGGCTCGCTCGAAGGTGTGGATCAATTGAATGTGCGCATTCCACGCAATCTGGCGGGCCGCGGCGAAGTGCCGGTGCAGTTGAACGTCAATGGCAAACGCGCCAACACGGTGACCATAAATTTCCGATAGACAATTTCCGGTAGCGCGTTTTGTGTGCAGCAAAACCGGCGAGGCTCCGTTCATTCTGCAACCCCGAGCAGCCCCCAGACACTGCCCGGCAGAGGCAGTTCAAACACAGCAAAACTAGCAGTAAAACAAAATCACGGCTGACAAAAAAATCAGTCAACCTGGCAACTTTTAACAGGAAGGATCAAGACTCCATGCAGCAACCCACAAAGACGCTATCCCTTTGTCTCAAGCTTACTCTCACGGCCCTTTTCGGTTTTGGGGCCATCACGTATTGCTACTACGGACCATCCGCCGCCGCCTTTTCGGGCGGCCCGCCCGCCTCGCGCACGCTGGCGCCGGTGCTGGGCACGTTCCCGGTGGAGACCGCCTGTAACGCCTGCCATCAGTCGTTTCCCTTGAATAGTGGTCCGGGCGTACTCTCTATCAGTGGCCTGCCTGCGACGTACATGCCCAATCAGGAAATCACCGTTACGGTGCGGGTCGCTCAGGCCGACCGTGGCCGCTATGGCTTTGAGGCACAAGTGCTCGACGATCAAGGCCGCAAAGCAGGTGATTTGGTTGTCACGGATGCCGACCGCACCTCGCTCGTGGATGGCGCTGGCAATTTCGTAGGGCGGCAGTACATTCGTCACACGTTGGCCGGGGTTGCGCCCAACGGCACGAATCAGAATAGTTGGAACTTCACTTGGAAGGCCCCAGTGCAAAGCGTGGGTCGCGTAACCTTCTTCGTCGCGGGCAACGCTGCAAATTTCAATAGCGCGAACACGGGCGATTACATCTACACCACGAGCCAGAGCCTGCAACCGGCGGGCAGCATCGTGCTCGGTTCAGCCGCCAGTCTGGTGCAAACCGGCAATACGACAGCCGAAGGCATCGTCTCGATCTTCGGCACAGGTCTAGCGGATGCGATGGCGGCGGCGACCGTGCTGCCGCTGCCCACGACACTGGGCGGCGCGAGCGTGAAGGTGCGCGATTCTGGCGGAATGGAACGGAACGCCGGACTTTTCTTCGCGTCACCGCAACAAATCAACCTGCTGGTGCCCGCAGGCACGGCGGCGGGCATTGCCACCGTCACCGTGACACGCGGCACGTCCAGCCTGAACGCCACGATTCTGGTTGAAACGGTTGCGCCAACTCTTTTCACGGCGAATGCGAATGGCACAGGCGTTCCGGCTGCCGTGCTGGTACGACAGCGCGGCACGACACAAACCGTCGAGCCGGTCTTCCAGGGCGCGGCGGGCAATGCGCAGCCGTTGCCGATTGACTTAGGCCCCGAGGGCGATCAAGTTGTGCTCGTGCTATTCGGCAGCCAGTTTCGCGCCCGCACCGGCACGAACAACCGCGCCTTGCTCGGCGTCACAGACGCGACCGTCCAATTCGCTGGCGCACAGGGCGATCTGGTCGGCCTCGATCAAGCCAACATCCTCATTCCGCGCACATTGGTGGGTAGCGGTAACGTGAATGTCGGCTTAACCATTGATAATCGGCGCGCCAACTTGGTGACGATCAATATCAAGTAGGCGGGTTCAGAGTTCACGCTTCAACGTGTGCCTTCGACTTAGACACGCTGAAGCGTGAACTCTGAACACCTCTTTCTTGCAGGGCGCAAAACCAGCCTGGCGAATTGGTCGGCAGGATCATGCTTGCAAGCGCGCCCAGGCGCACGCTACACATAAAATCAGACCAGCACCGGTGTTGTTCGACTCAAACACCGGCAGTTTTATGGCTTTTCAATTTTTACTTTGGAGGTGAGAGCGTGACAGGGGCCCGGAGTAAGCATTCCAACACACTGCGCGCCAAATTCTTGCTATGAAAATGTACCTGCTTAAATTTTCGATCATCGGCGGCTTTCTCGCCCTGGCGCTGTGTTTCGGCGTCACGGGCCGCAAAGTGAAAGCCAATCAGAGCGGCCCCCCTGCGCAACGCACCGGCGCACCCGGTGAACAGACCTGCGCGCTTTCCGGCTGCCACACCAGCTTTGCGCTCAACAGCGGTTCTGGTGTTTTAACGCTGACGGGGTTGCCGAGTGGCGGTTATACCGAAGGCCAGCAGATCAGTCTGACCGTGACGCTTTCCCAACCAAACCGCCAACTCTATGGTTTTGAGATTACGGCACTCGATAGTCAGGGGCGGCGCGCAGGAACGCTTACCGTGACTGACAATAACCGCACGCTGTTGCAAACCTCGGTGGTCAACGGCAACCTGCGCCAATACATCAGCCATAACTTTGGTGGTTCGGGGCCAAACGGTACGAATCAAGGTTCCTGGAACTTTCGCTGGACCGCACCCGCGACCAGCACGGGCGCAGTGACGTTCTATTTCGCCGGCAATGCCGCCAACGGAAACGGTAGCGAAGACGGCGACTTTATTTATACCAGGAGCGCCGTGGTGCAACCGGGCGCCAGCGGCCCGCAAGCCTGCGCCACAATCTCGGCAGCCAGCTTTGCGCAGGGCGCATTTGCACCCGAAACCATCGTGGCGCTGTTTCCGACAGCGATGGCGAACCTGACGGGCGGCGCTTCGGCCAGTGCGACGACGATTCCGCTGCCAACCGAATTGGCGGGCGTGATGGTCAAGATCAGAGATGCGGCGGGCACCGAGCGCAATGCCCCTCTCTTTTTTGCGGCTGACGGCCAGATCAATTTCATGGTGCCGCTGGGTTCAGTGAATGGCGCGGCGACCGTGACAGTCATGCGCGGAACTACCGCAGTCGGCGCGGGCACGTTCAACATCGAGACCGTCTCGCCGGGTCTGTTCACCGCCAACGCGAACGGCCAGGGAGCGCCTGCCGCGCTGATCTTCCGGCAAACCGCTAGCGGGCAGCAATCGCAAGTGGCAGCGGCGGTGTTCAGTCAAGCCACCAATCGCTTTGAGCCGGTGCAGATTGATCTGGGGCCGGAAGGCGATGTCGTGCTTCTCATCGGATTTGGCACGGGCTTCCGCAACCGCACTTCGCTGAGCAACGTGAGTTGCACCATCGGCGGCACCAACGCCACCGTGGATTTTGCCAGCGCGCAAGGCGGCCTGGCTGGCTTGGACCAAACCAACATATTCATCCCGCGCAGCCTGATCGGACGCGGGCTGGTTGACCTGGTGTTTCGAGTGGATGGGAAAACCGCCAACACCGTGCAATTGAATATCAAGTAGGCTTAACCGTGGCAAGCGAAGTACTCACCTTGTAGTAACGAATAAATTCGTTACTACAAGGTGAGCTTCATTCGCCAATAAACTCCAAATGCGCGTTCTGAAACTTTCCCTCATCTGCACGTTCGTCATGCTGGCCGCAATCGGCTGGCACAACCAACGCGCGCGCGCCAGTTCCAGCGGCCCGCCCGCTTCGCACACGGGCGCGCCCAGCGAACCGACGTGCGCAATTTCGGGCTGTCACGGCTTCACCACCAACGATGGGCCGGGCACGCTGACGCTGACGGGTTTGCCGGAACTCGGCTACGCGCTCAACGAACAATACGACGTGACAGTCACGCTGACACAGGCGCAACGCGCGCTCTACGGTTTTGAAATGACGGCCATTGACGCCAATGGCCGCGCAGCCGGTCAATGGGACAATCTGGAGCCGCGCCGCATTGATTTGGTCAACAATCGCGTCGGCGCGAATACGCGTGTTTACGCCGGCCACACACAAGCAGGCACCGCGCCCAACGGGCCGAATCAGAGCAGTTGGGTGCTGCGTTGGAAAGCCCCCGCCACCAACATTGGCCGCGTCACCTTTTATGTCGTCGGCAATGCCGCTAATGGCAACGGTGCAACGAGCGGCGATTTCATTTACACCATTAACCGCAGCATTCCGTTTTTTGTGGCCGCGCCACAAGCCGTCGCCACGGTTTCCGCCGCGAGCTTTGCACAGGGAGCGCTGGCCGGTGAAACCATCGCCGCGCTCTTTGCGCAAGGCGGCTTGTCCCTCGTGACGGTCGCCGCCACGACGACGCCGTTGCCGACCGTGTTGAGCGGCGTCACAGTGCGCGTCAAAGACGCCGCGAATGTCGAACGCGATGCGCGCCTGTTTTTTGTCTCGCCGCAACAAATCAACTTTCTGACGCCACAAGGCACCAGCAACGGCACGGCAACCATTACCGTCTTGCGCGACAACAATCCGGTGGGGGCGGGCACGCTCAATATCGAGACCGTTGCGCCGGGTCTATTCGCGGCCAACGCCAACGGGCAAGGCGTTGCCGCCGCCGTGGTGTTGCGCGTCAAACCAGATGGCACGCAGAGCATTGAACCCATCGCGCGGTTCAATGCGGCCGCCAATCGCAATGAAGCGTTGCCGCTGGATTTCGGGCCGGAAAGCGACCGGCTCTTTCTGATTCTGTTCGGGACGGGGTTCCGCTTGCGCAGCGCGCTGGGCAATGTGAATTGCACCATCGGCGGCACAAACGCTGCCGTGGATTTCGCCGGTGCGCAGGGCGATCTGGCCGGACTCGATCAAGCCAACATTCAATTGCCGCGCAGCCTGGCAGGCCGCAACGCCACGCTCGATCTGATCTTGCGCGCGGATGGCAAGGCTGCCAACACTGTGCAAATGGCGGTGAAGTAGTTTAGACTGCCTTTGCACTTCAACTGACCTACTTACCTATTCGGCTCGCTGGGACTAAGAGCAACTCCACTGACGATCAACACATTCTTTTTTTAGCGCAGCGCCCCACAGGCAATGCCAATTTTGCAGCAAACGAGCGATGGCTGGGTTCCGGCCTGTCCTACTTCCACGCAGGACAGCCTGGCCTCCACCGTCACCCACCACTGACAATTGAGCCACGGCTCAGAACAGCGAAAGGAATAGAACAATGAGAAAAAGCGGTTTTATCGCATCCCTGGCAGCGTTCGCGTTGCTAATGCTGGCTTCGGCCTTTACCCCAGTGCAAGCTGAAGTCCTGATGGCCAATGTGCTGGGAACGCCACTCGCCGAAACACCACCGATTACCACTTTGAACGCTTCAGGCGGCTTCAACATCACCATCAACGTCACCCGCGATGCCGCCGGCAACATCACCGCCGGCACGATCACTTTCATCGCCCAGGTGCAGTTCCCCGGCAGCGTCAGCTTCAACGGCTTCCACATTCACGAAGGCGCGGCGGGCATCGCCGGCCCGGTGCGCTTCAACACCGGTTTGAGCGGCACCAATACCCGAGATTTTGCCAGCGGCGCAGGTCTGATCTTGCCCGACCCCGTCGTCGTGACCGATCTGGCGGCGTTGGCGCGGCTGCTCGCCAATCCAGCGGGCTTTTACGTCAACCTGCACTCGTCGGTGAATCCGGGCGGCGCGATTCGCGGCCAATTCACCACGTTGACCGAATCGCTCAGCAACACGGTCGCGATGACTGGGGCGCAAGAAGTTCCGCCCATCACCAACGCAGAAGCCAACGCCACTGGCACGGGCACGCTCACCTTCAACCCGACGCGTAACGCGCTGGGTGTGATCAATGGCGGCAACGTGACTTTCACAGTGGATTACAACTTCCCCGGCGCAACCACTTTCACCGGACTACACATTCACGAAGGCCCGGCGGGCGCGGCGGCTGGCGTCGTAATCAATACCGGTCTCAACGGCGCCGCCAGTGCGCTCGTTTCCCCCACGGGCAAAGGTTTGGTGAGCATCACGGTGCCCATCACCACCGCCGCGCAGATCGGCGCCTTGACCCGCTTGATCGCAAACCCGACAGGCTTTTACGTCAATATACACACCACCCTTAACGGTGGCGGCGCGGTTCGTGGACAATTGACCAGCCTGAGCCGTCCGCCCGTCATCGCGCAAGTCAGCAAATATGTGCTGCCCACCGGCAATGCAAACGCCACTTTCGCGATGACTGTAACGGGGCTGGACTTGCTGAACCTGCTCGCCAGCACCGTCCAGATCAATGGTCAGACGGCCACGGCGGTGCCCGACGTGAATACCGGCCTGATCACCGTGACCGTGCCCGCCGCGTCGCTCGCCAACGCCGGTGTGTTGAACGTGCAGGTCAAAGCCCCCAACGGCACACTCTCGCTGCCGCTGAACATTCCGGTCGTCCCGGCGGCTTCGCTCAACAGCCAGGCGGTGGCCGTGGTGGATTCCGCCAGCTTCCGCGCCGGCGCAGCGTCTGAAAGCATCGCCTCGGCGTTCGGCACCAAACTGGCGTCTACGTTTGCCACCGGGACTGGCGCGGTCTTGCCGATTTCACTGGATGGCACGAGCGTTTACATCAACGGCGTCAATGCCCCGCTCTTCTTCGTCTCGCCGGGCCAGATCAACTTCGAGGTGCCGGTCAGCACCTTGAGCGGCCCCGGCGCCATCGTCATCGTCGCCAAAGACGGCACGGTGTCACAGGGGCAAATTCTCATCGGCGATATTTCGCCCGGCATCTTCACACGTCTGGCGAATGGGCAGGGCGCGCCGTCGGCAGTCGCGTCGAATGACAACGGCGTGACCTTCACCATCGTCATGAGCAATGCCGACGGCACGCCGGTCGAAATCTCCGCCGGCAACATCGCGGTGCTCTTCGGCACCGGTCTGCGCTTCAAAACTGGCGACGTGACCGCGACCGCAGGCGGCGTGACCGGCTCACCTTCCTTCGTCGGTGCGCAAGGCGGCCTCGTAGGTTTGGATCAGATCAACTTCACCATCCCGCAATCCCTGGCGGGCAAAGGTGAAATGGATTTGGTGCTTTCCCTTGACGGGAAACAAACCAATCCCGTGCGGATCAAGGTGAAATAAGCAAGTAGTCAGTAGGCAGTAGTCAGTAGGCAGTAGTAGCAAGCAGTCGGCGTGGCAACCCGCTTTCTGCCTGCTGCTACTGCCTACGCCGTTACGGCCTACGGCTACTGACTACTGACTACTCCCTCTCTATGGCTCTCGCAACCGTTCTCTGCATGTACGCCGCCTTCCTCGGCATCGGCATCTTGGCCGCGCGCAAGGCCAAAGACGGCACTTCGACCGATTTGCTGATTGCGGGCCGCGCCATGCCGCTGTGGCTGGCGGTGCTGACGATGACGGCGACCTGGGTGGATGGCGGATACCTGCTGGGCACGGTCGAAGGCACGTACAAAGCCAGTCTCACCTCCGGAGCGCAAGGCGGTCTCTGTTTCGGTCTCAGCCTGATTCTCGGCGGCCTGTTTTTCGCCCGGCGCATGCGCGCGTTGGAATTCACCACTCTGATTGATCCCTTTGAAGCCCGCTTCGGCAAAGCCTGGGCGGCGGTGCTCTTCGTGCCCGCGCTGCTGGGCGAAGTGTTTTGGAGCGCCGAACTGCTGGTCGCCATCGGCTCGACCTTCGGCGTGACGCTGGGGATGAAGCTGACCACGGCGATTCTCTTGTCGGCGCTCATCGTGACGGTCTACACCATGCTCGGCGGCATGTGGTCGGTGGCGTATACCGACGCCTTTCAACTCGGCCTGGTCGCGTTGGGATTGCTGGCCGCGCTGCCGCTGGTGTTTTATGCCGTGGGTGGATTCAGCCACGCCTGGACGGGTTACGTGGCGGCACGACCGGAAGGCGCTGCCTTGCTGCCACCGCTTCACTCAAGCGCCGTGTGGAGCGCGCCCGCCATCATCAATTGGTGGGATGTGAGCGTGATGCTGACGCTGGGCGGCATTCCGTGGAATTGCTATTTCCAGCGCGTGCTTTCGTGTCAAAGCCCGGCGCGCGCGCAACAACATTCGCTGCTGGCCGGGTTACTGACCATCGCCCTGACCGTACCGCCACTACTCTTTGGCATCGCGGCGTTTAGTTACCGCTGGCCGGCGGAATTGCTGGCACGCTTGCAGGCGCAACCCGCCGATGCACTGCCGCTGTTGTTTCAATACGTGACGCCGCCCCTGATCGGCGTGCTGGGCCTGGGTGCGATCATCGGCGCGGTGACTTCGAGTTTCAGCGCATCCATCTTGTCGGCGGCTTCGATGTTCGCCTGGAATTGCTGCCACCGGCTGTTGCGGCCCGATCTGAACGCACGACAGATGACGCGGCTGATTCGCCTGGTCATCGTCGCGCTTGGGGCGCTCGCGGCGGTCATGGCGTTGAAGGTGCAAAGCGTGCAGGCGCTCTGGTTTTTCACCAGCGATTTGATTTTCGTACTGCTTTTCCCGCAACTGGTCTGTGCGTTGTTCGATCCGCAAGCCAATCGGATTGGCTCGATCACCGCCTTCAGCCTCTCGCTGGTGTTGCGGCTGGGCGGCGGCGAACCACTGTTCGGCCTGCCACCTTTCATTCCTTACCCTGAAATTTTTGCGGCCCTACTCCCGGGTTCAGTGCAAAGCTGGTATAACGACGGCGCGCTACTCTTCCCATACAAAACGCTGGCGGCGCTGGTCGGATTGATCGCGCTGCCCCTGGTTTCGCGCCTGACCCAGCGTTGGGATCAGCCGCAACCGTTGCGCAATGTGGCCGCTGAAAAAGCCTGATGTTCAAAAAGCTACTCGCCTGGTCTGCACATCTTTACACCGCGCTCGGCTTGGTTTGCGCGGCGGGCATCGCGCTGACAATCATTCGCGGCGGCGACGAAGCCTTCCGGCTGGCCTTTCTCTTGATGATCATTGCCACGGTGATTGACACGACCGACGGCTGGTACGCCCGCCGCGTGCGCGTCAAAGAAGTACTGCCCGGCTTTGATGGACGGCGGCTAGATGATCTGATTGATTTCCAAACCTACACCTGTTTGCCGTTGTTGCTGATCTGGCGCGCGCAGTTGTTGCCCGCCACACAACAGTGGTGGCTGTTGCTGCCGTTGCTGGCGAGCGCCTACGGCTTTTGCCAGGTCGCCGCCAAGACGGCTGACAATTACTTTCTCGGCTTCCCGTCGTATTGGAACATCGTCGCGTTGTATTTGTATTTGCTGCGGCTGCCGAGTGCATGGGCGCTGGCGTTGATCGTCGTGTTGGCGCTGCTGACCTTCGTGCCCTCGCGGTATTTGTACACGACGCGCGGCGGGCGTTTCGGCCTGCTGACCAATCTGTTCGGCAGCGCCTGGGCCATCGCGTTGCTGGTGCTGTTGTGGCAATGGCACGCTGCTCCACGCAGCCTCTTGCTGGGTTCGCTGAGTTTCCCAGTGTATTACCTGGGCCTGTCGTGGTGGATTTCAATTCAATACTGGTATCGCTGGCGGGCCGCCCGCGCTGTACAGCAGGCTGCCAGCCTGCTGTAACGATGGCGACTGCACCCCTAAGCCGCATCTGCTGTCAGGCATTGTAGCGAACACGATTCACTCCCTAACGACGACCGCAGCAGGCTGGCAGCCTGCTGTACAAAACACTCACGGCAAACTGTCATTCAACACCCGCGCCGTTTGATCTTCCCGAAATTGTTTCAACTTCGCACGCAACTCAGGCCGCGCATTTGCCAGGATCGCCACCGCCAGCAGCGCCGCATTGGTCGCGCCAGCCTTGCCAATCGCCAGCGTGCCCACGGGAATCCCGCCGGGCATCTGCACAATCGAAAGCAGCGAATCCATGCCTTTGAGCGCGTGACTTTCGACCGGCACGCCCAGCACCGGCAAGACCGTGTGCGCCGCCGTCATGCCCGGCAGATGCGCCGCGCCACCGGCTCCGGCGATGATGACTTCGAGGCCGCGCGCTTCGGCACTGGCGGCGAATTCGACTAGCAGGTTGGGCGTGCGATGCGCCGAGACGATGCGGCATTCGTGCGGCACGGCGAATTGCGTCAGCATTTCGGCGGCGTGGCGCATAGTCTCCCAATCGGATTTGCTGCCCATGATGATGGCGACGAGTGGTTGCGATTGTTCGGTCATACGTGATTATTGTTTGCCTCAGGCGACCAGCGACTCTACATGCGCCAGCCGGTCTTCAATGCTGATGGGTAGTGGGATAAAGTTGTATTGCTGCCTGACGACAAGCACACCCTGCACAAGTCTCCCACGAAGACACACGAAGGAGGCACGAAGATTCCGCACTTCTTCGTGCCTGCTTCGTGTGTCTTCGTGGGAGAAGTCCTGCGGCATGTCGGCAACACAACTTTAGCCCACCAGCAAAAGTTGCCGGTCGGTTAGAGCGCCGGTTAGGTCTTTGGTATTGTCGTTTTCGTTCATCGCAGTTTTCCTTTCTTGCTGAGTTGCCCGCCAGCAATTATTTTTCGCGACGAAGTATACGAATCAAGCTCGCATTTGCCCAGCACTCGGCGAAATCGCGTCAACCACTCATACCAGCCACAAAATTCCTTGCAACCCGACTTGTACCATTGTCGTAGTACAAGCCGACAAGTTAAGCTTAACCTGATGGAAGACCGGTTCAATCTCATTTTCGATTTGCGGCCCAACGATCCGCTGCCGCTGTATGCGCAGTTGGAGCGGGCGATTCGACACGCCATCGCCACCGAAAAGTTGCGCGTGGGCGACCAGTTGCCGACCGTCCGGCAACTGGCAGTCGAGTTGCGCATCAACGCCAACACGGTCGCCAAGGTTTACACCGAGTTGGAGCGCGCCGGGTTGCTGGAAACGCGGCGCGGGGTCGGGACATTTGTCAGAGCACGCGAGGCGGCTTTGATGCTCTTCACCAAACGACGCGACCGTGAGCGGGAACTGCGCGCGCTCGCGGATCGCTTTGTGGCCGAGGCTGCGGTACTCGGCTTTTCACTCGACGACATGCTTGAATACCTGTCGAGTCAGCGCACCAAAGGAGAATAAACACATGGCAAATCTTAGTTTGTCAGGCAGTAATCAGATCACCCAATCCGTTAAAGGGCCGCGCATGAACGTCGTGTCGGTGCTGCTCTTGCTGGCGCCCCTGCTGCTCGGCGCGGGTGTGAGCGCGTTATTACTAAATCCAATCGGCCTGATACTGGGCGCGCTGGTGGGCGTGCTGGCGATGCAAGCGCCCAAGATCGCCAATCAATGGGAACGCGCGGTGGTTTTGCGCTTAGGCCGTTATCAGGGTTTGAAAGGGCCGGGCCTGTTCTGGATCATGCCGTTGATTGATAAGATTCCGACCTGGGTTGATCAACGCATCATCACTACCAATTTCGCCGCCGAACAGACGCTCACTTCCGACACCGTGCCGGTCAACGTGGATGCGGTGCTGTTCTGGATGGTGTACGACCCTGAAAAGGCCGCGCTGGAAGTGCAGGATTACGCGCAGGCCGTCAGTTGGGCTTCGCAGACGGCGTTGCGCGACATCATCGGGCGCACGGCGCTAACCGAGTTGCTGCGCGGGCGCGAACGCATCGAAGACGAATTGCAGCGGCTGATTGACGAACGCACCAACCCCTGGGGCGTCACGGTGCAATCGGTCGAGATGCGCGACATCGTGATCCCCGACGCATTGCAAGATGCGATGTCGCGCGAGGCGCAGGCTTCGCGCGAAAAACAAGCGCGCATCATTCTCGCCGAGGCCGAAGTCGAGATTGCCAACAAGTTCATGGAAGCGGCCAAGTCATATCACAACAACCCAACGGCGCTGCACCTGCGCGCGATGAATATGCTCTACGAGGGCTTGAAGGAGAAGGGCGCGATGATGATCGTGCCGAGCACGGCGGTCGAATCTATGGGCATGGGCGGGTTTATCGGCGGCGCGGCGCTGCGGCAGCAAGAGCTGGCGCAAGGCCAGGGCGAGCGCTCCCGCCTGCAACCGGTCGAGTAATTGCGGTGGTAACTTCATTGGGATTGCGGCTAAGCGCGGCGGCAATCCCTTTTTCTTTTGCAGGAGGCCTAATGCCAAAACAAGCTACCTTTTTGGGGAATTGGGTCTGGCTATTTCCCCTCACCTACCTTGTTCATATCGCCGAAGAATATGCCGGCGGCTTTTATCATTGGATGGCGCGTGTTGTCGGCGCGGAATTGAGCGCCCAAACCTTTCTGAGTTTGAATGCAATCTTTTGGGTGGTGATGACGGCGGCGGTCACCATTGCGGTCTGGACGCAGGCTGCTGACTGGTTGATGGTCGCGTTGGGCGCGGTCGTGTTGATCAACGGCTCAGCGCACACCATTGGCAGCCTCATCACGCGATCCTATTCACCGGGCCTGCTTTCCGGGCTGTGTTTGTGGGCGCCGCTCGGTGTCTGGACGTTGCGGCGTGCGTGGCGCAGTCTGCCGCGCGGCCAGTTTTCTGCTGGCGTGTTGGCCGGAATCGCTTTGCACGGCCTGGTGTTTCTGCTCGCGCTCAAGGCAACCAAGTCATGACGTTCTTCAAGACATTCCTGTTTACGCTGCTGGTGCCGTGCACGGTGACAATCTGGATTCCCGCGCGGTTGCTCGCGGCGGAACAGCTTCGGTCAGGCGGCCAGTTTGGCGTGCTCCGCGCCGGCGGCTTGTTGCTGATGTGTCTGGGCGCTGCCATTTATTTGCAATGCGCCTGGGACTTCACCTTCACGGGCAAAGGGACGCCCGCGCCCATTGACCCGCCCAAAGAATTGGTGGCGCGCGGGCTGTACCGTTACACGCGCAATCCAATGTATGTCGGGGTGCTCAGCGTGTTGCTGGGGGAAGCGTGGTGGTGGGCGGCCAAGGAATTACTGGCCTATGCGGCGCTGGTCGCCTTGCTGTTCTACTGTTTCGTCATCCTGTATGAGGAGCCGGTTTTGCGGCGACAGTTTGGCGCGGCCTACGAAAAGTATTGTCAAACCGTGCCGCGCTGGCTGGGGCGGCGCAGGGTATGAACCAGCCTGTTCAATAAGCGTGCGCGGTCAGCGTCAGAAAATGCGCATCCAACGCGGTGATTTGCGCCTGCACGTAGCGATTGACCTCGGCGGGCGTCGTCAGTTTGACCGCGTGCAGCGCAATTTCCTGCGCTTTGCTGAGATGCAACGAGCGAACGAGGCGACGGATGGCCGGAATGGCTGCCGGTGTCATGCTCAAATCGGTGAAACCCAAACCCAGGAGCACAATGCATTGCGCCGGGTTCGAGGCCATTTCACCACAGACATTGACCGGGATTTGCAGCTTGTGCGCGGCCTCGGCGACATATTGCAGCGCGCGTAAAACAGCCGGATGCAGCGAATCAAACAAGGCGCTGACGTTCTCGTTGCCACGATCCACCGCCAATAAACTCTGGGTCAGATCGTTGGTGCCGAGGCTGAAAAAATCGGCTTCGCGCGCCAGCGGTTCGGCCATGATGACGGCGGCAGGCAATTCGATCATCACGCCGATTTCTACGTCTTCGATATGTTTGACGCTGTCGTGGCGCAGGTCGCGTTCGACTTCGGCGATAATCTGTTTGGCCTGGCGCAATTCGTCGAGGTTTGAAACGAAGGGCAGCAGGATTTTGAGTTTGCCGTGCTGGGCGGCGCGCAAAATGGCGCGCACCTGGGTGCGGAAAACATGTTGGACCGCCAGCGACAACCGGATTGAACGCAGCCCCAGCGCCGGGTTGCGTTCGGGTTTGAAGCCTTCCAATTGCAATTTATCACCGCCCAAATCAAAGGTGCGAATGTTCGCGCCATACTCGCCGGTCATTTCCGCCAGCAGTTTATAGGCCTCGTACTGCTCGTCTTCCGAAGGCAAGCCATTCGAGTACAAAAACTCCGAGCGGTACAGCCCAACACCCGTGGCGTTGAAGCGATGAAAGACTTCGATCTCTTCGAGCAATTCGAGATTGGCGCGCAAGGCGATCTGTTGACCATCGCGTGTGACGGCGGGCAATTCGCGCTCTTCGATGTAAGTGAGTTGCTGCTGTTTTTGCAGCTCCTGCTGTTCGCTGTAAAAGCGCAACGTTTCCGGCGAAGGGCGCAGGATGACCGTACCCGTCGTGCCATCCACGATGAGGGTTTCGCCGGAGCGCGCGCGTTGCGTGATGTCGCGCAAACCAACGATAGAGGGGATGTTCAAGCTGCGGGCAATGATCGAGGTGTGCGACGCCATGCCGCCGGAGTTGGTCACGAAACCCAACACCCGTTTGGTGTCGAGCTCCGCCGCCGCCGAGGGCAGTAAATCATCGGCAATGACGATGGAATTATCAGTGCGCAATTTGAGGTCGTGTGATTTGTCGCCCGACAGAATTTTGATCAGCCGGTGTGCAATATCGGCCACATCGCTGCTGCGTTCACGCAAATAATCGTCGGCAATTTGGACGTACAGTTCGATCAGATGATTGGTCACATCGCGCACGGCCCATTCGGCGTTGGCGTGGTGTTCGCGAATGAAGTTCTCGATCTGTTGCGCCAGATGCTCGTCTTCCAGCATCACCAGGTGCGCGTCGAAGATGAAGGAATGCTCTTCGCCAAGCGCCGCTTGCAAGCGCTCTTTGGCCTCGCGCACCTGTGTTTGAGCTTGTTGCAAGGCATGGCGAAAGCGGCCAACTTCGGCGTCCAGTTCTTCACTTGGCAAAACCGCTCGCACGATGCGCCCGCGCGGATCGTCCACCAGAAAGGCCCGGCCAATCGCCACGCCCTGACAAACGCCGATGCCTTCCAACCGCTCTTCGCGGAATTTGCGATGAATGGTTTTCATTGGTTCGCCTGCGCTGGCAGCCGCGCGTGTACGGTTGCTGACGCTCACTCTTCGCCAAACTTGCCCGCGATCAAAGCGCACAAGGCTTCGAGCGCCGCCGCTTCATCTTCACCCTCAGTCACAACTTCCAATTCGGTGCCCTGAGCTGCCGCCAGCAACAGGACATTGAAGATACTTTTGGCATCTGCCGTCTGATGCCGCGCATCCGTGCGCGCCAGAACGGCGTGGCTGCGAAACCCAGCAGCCACGCGCACAAGCTTGGCCGCCGCTCGCGCATGCAGCCCCAACCGGTTCGTAATGGTAATAGTGCGCTGTTGCATAGATCGAATGCGGAATGCGGAATGCGGATTTGTCATCACCACTCAAGGTTTTTGCGCGCCAAAATTTAGATCGGTTTGCAATTGCGTTTATGGGAGCGCGTTGTGCCGGGACGGTACCGCGCGCGTGAGCAAGCGGCACCTCAAGCTGACGCCGTTGGCCGAACCGCCCAGGCTCCGCTTGCTCACGCGCGCGGTACCGTCCCGCTGCGCGGCTTTTCCCAAACACTGATGTGAAACCTGATCTAGGACGAGATTGCAGTCCTTGTATCAATCCGCAATCCGCAATCCGCAATCCGCAATCCGCAATCCGCAATCATTTCACCGGTGTGAGCACTTCGCTGGCCAGGTAGATGTTTTTTTGACCTTGATCCCGCACGCGGCGCGCAATGATCGCCAGCGTTTCGCCGGGTTGCTGGTCGGCCAATTTGATAATCATCGGCAGATTGACGCCAGTGACGACTTCGATTTCGACGTTCGGTTTTTCGCCCAGAAAGGTACACGCCAGGTTCGTCGGCGTACCGCCAAACATATCGGTCAGCACCAGGACGCCGCCGCCTTCGCTGACGCGGTCAATCGCCTTTTCGATCTCTTTGCGGGCGATAGCCACGTCATCGTGCCAGCCAATCGAAACCGCCGTGATGTGCCGTATGTCCCCGACAATCGTTTCAGCGGCGCTGACCAATTCCGTAGCTAAATTGCCGTGCGTGACGACCACGCCTCCAACCAATGGCATAAGAGACCTCAAACTTCGGACTTCGGACTTCAGACCTCAGACCTCAGGTTTCAGACCTCAGACAAACTGATTCAACGGCTTCCCGCCGAACAAAAGTCTGAGGTCTGAAGTCTGAAGTCTGAAGTCTGACAACTCATTTCTTCACGTCCCGGTGCATCACACGCGCGTGATAGCCGGTTTGATTCAAATGTTGCCCTAACGCATTGGCAACCGCGACGGAGCGGTGTTTGCCACCCGTGCAGCCGACGCCGATGGTGACGTAACTTTTGCCTTCGCGTTTATAGAGCGGCATCAGGTAATCAAGCAGCCCGCTAAACCGGTTGATCGTCTCGCGGGCGTCTTCGGTATTTTGCAGGTATTCGATGACCGGTTGATCGTTGCCCGTCAGTTCGCGCAATTCAGGCACGAAGTACGGATTCGGCAAAAAGCGCACGTCAAACAACAAGTCCGCATCGAGCGGCACGCCATACTTGTAGCCAAAGCTCAAGACGTTCAACTCCATCTCGGCTTCGGTGTTCTCAGGGGTAAAGCGTTTCTTCAAAAACGCCCGCAAGGAATGAACATTGTGATCGGAGGTATCCACCACGACATCGGCCAAACCGCGAATCGGGGCCAGCTTTTCGCGCTCTTCCTGAATCGCTTCGAGTACGCGGCCTTCGCCCAAGGGATGCGGACGGCGCGTTTCGCTGTAGCGGCGTTGCAGAGCGGCATCGCTGGCTTCCAGAAAAACCACGGTCAATTCCAGATCATTGCGCCCATGCAGTTGCGAATAGACTTGCGGAAAGCTATCCAGAAAGCGGCCCTCGCGGATATTCACGCCAAGCGCCGCCCGCGTAATGTTCGATTCTTTGTGTTTGAACAAATTGACGAAACTGGGAATCAACTCAACTGGCAGATTGTCTACGCAAAAGTAGCCCAGGTCTTCAAAGACATTCATCGCTGACGACATGCCAGAGCCGCTCAAGCCGGTGATGATGATGAGTTGTGGCGTCATGAGTAGTCAGTAGTCGGTAGTCGGTGTCGGTAGCGATCAAGCAGTCACGAGTGCGTAGCTGGCAAAATGCTGACTGCTGACTACCGACTACCGACTACTCTTTTCAGGGTTCGATCAAGCCGTAATTGCCATCCTTGCGTTTGTACAGGACGCCGATACGCTCGGTCTCGGCATCCCGGAAGACGATGAATTGATCGGGGCTGTCAGCCACTTGAATGACCGCCTCTTCGGGCGTCATCGGTTTAACGGCGTATCGCCGCGAACGGATCACGCGCGGCGCGGCGCGTTCCAGAGTTGCGGACGGCACCGGGCTGGGAGCCACGGCTTTGACCGAAGGCGCATGATGTTTGCGGTCAACGATCTTGCCTTTGAGCTTGATGATTTGGCGGCGCAATTTATCAATGGCTTGCGTGCTCGACAAATACATGTCCGCCGAATCGGCCGTCGCTGTTAGCGCGTGATGATGCCAGTTAACAACGATTTCCGCGACGTGGCGATGATGCTTTTCCACGCTCAGAATGATATGGGCTTTATCAGTGCCGTTCAGGAATTCTTCGACTTTTTTGAAGTGTTCGTTGATGTGTTTTTTGATGGCTGGCGAGACATTGAAATTACGTCCGGTGTATTCGATTTTCATCCCGTTTCCTCCTCAAGGTTTGGATCAACGCTTGGGTAGCGCTTGGGCTTAGTTAGAAACTGGTTGGAGTTGGCCTGTTCCGGTTGAGCGCACAGAACAAGGTCGTGGTGCAGTGATTTTTGTCGAATTGGATTTGAAATTTGAATTGCATGCCGTAGTGGCGACTGTTGCATGCCGGCGGCAAGACTTGCTTCCCCCTTTCCAAATGGATCATGTGAGCGATGGCAACTCATCGGCGACCTACACAACTCATCTAAGTCGCTTCGAACGCATTGTGGCAGATGCGTGGTGAGAACTCAAAACGCCTGCTTCATCTTCAGGAAGCTGCGCGGACATTGAAGAATCGCGTTGGTTTCACCAATGCGCTCGTGGGCACTCCGCCAACCAAAGCAAAAAGGGCAAATGCCTGTGAAAGGAAATTTGCCCTTTTGCGGTTGATTATTGCCCCTGCCTGCTTCGGTCATTTACACGACCGGCACAAGCGAAAAAGCCTTTATCGGAAGTGGGCGGCCAGTCAGTGAGAACCGACTGGCCGCCGTGAACTTAAGCCGACATTAGTTGCAAGCCGGGGTCAGCACCGGAACCACAATGCTCGACGCCGAAGTGAGCGTCAGCTTATGCAAGTTGTGACCCTGGTTGAAGGCACCCGAATTGGAAGCCGCAGCCGTGTTGGCGTTGATGGACGCACCGAACATTCCGATATCCGACGTAGACCAGAACTTCATCCAGCCGGTGCGACCCGCCGGAATGGCGGTATCGAGCCGCGTGATCATGCGCGGGAAGTTCTGATTGATCAACGAACGGAATTGGCAGGTCGGAGTGCTTTGCGTGAAGCTGTACTGCACTTCTCCATCATCGAAGACACTGCCGAAGAGCGAGACAAGCGTTGCGCCACTGCGCGTGAAGTTGCCGCCCACCGCGTTGACGATCAACAACGTATTGTTCTGATCGGCCCGGCTCTGGAGGTTGTCCAAGGCCAGGATACGCGGCAACCGGTTGTAGCGCATACCGTCGAAGCTCAACGTTGCTGTGGTCGCTGTGGTGTCGGTCCCTGCCGGGAACATCATCACTGCCGCCACTGCTTCGGCACCCAGGTTGGCCTGGTGACCCGTCGAGAACTTCACGAACTCATCACCGATTAGGCAGTTGTAGGCCATCGGCAAACCTGTGACGCGATCCACCGCCACCGCGACGACATAACCCGTTTGACCCGGATCGAAATCGGCTGCCGTAAAGGCTGCCGTTTGGTTCGGCGTCAAGCACAGGAAGATGTCCACCACGCCGCAGCTTGCGCCATCCACCAAATAGAGGTGAACGTAAGCCGTCTCGGCGCTCGAGATATTGGTGATGCTCATCCGCGTGTTTTGCGAATTCGGGTTCGCCGCATCCGAGGTGTAGATCGGATACATCAGAATCGAACCCGCCTTTTGATCACTGATCTCGGCGGTCGCCGGATAGCCTGGCACCGAGCCTGGGCCAGGATCGTTCGGCGGCGGGCCAATGATCGTGTCGAAGAACGCGCGGTTGTTCGCCAACATCAGCGTCCCCGGCGTGATGATCGAGGCGAAGCCCGAGAGCGGATTCGCTTGCACCGCTAACGTGCCCGTCTCCGGCAGACAGTTCGTCGAAGTGACGGTCGCCGTGTTGGTCACGATGATGTTCGGATGCTTCTTCGGCACGAGCGCTTGCAGGGTAATGATGACCTGCGTCGCGCGCGGCGCCGCACATTGATTGGCTGCGCCAACCACACCGATGCCAATGGTCACCGTTTGCGAACCTGCTGCGTCGGTGGCTGTGCTGACCGCCGCCGGTCCCACGCCGCCGCCGCCCACGCCTGCCGCAATCGTCACACTGTTCGGCACCAGCGTGAAGCCTTTCGGCAACAGGTCGGTCACCGTCACGCCATTCGCGTTGGACGGCCCCGCGTTGTTGACCGTCAAGGTGTAGGTCACCACTGAATTCGGAATCGCCGAAGCCGGACCGCTCTTGGCGATGCTCAGGTCGGATTGTGCCTGCACAGTCGTCGTCGCCGACGCCACAATCGGAGCACCAACCAGATTTGGCGGCGTATCTGAGTAGATGTTCGCGTTGTTGGTCAGGTTCGGCACGCACATCTGGGCATCCGTCAGAGTGCGAATCTGTTGGAAGTCCGGACACACACGCACAACGATGGTCAGCGTGCGCACGGTACCGACTGGTGTCAGCCCATCTAGCGGTGCGCCCGGAATGCTGTCCGTACCACCCGCAGCATTCCAGATCGCCTTGACCGTGCCGTTGGCATTCACCGCCGGCGTGGTCAGTGTTGCGCCAGCCGAAGCCACCGCGCTGATGAAGACCGTGCCGGTCGGCAGCGCGTCTTCAATGGTGAAGTTCAGCGCCGCACTCGGCCCTTGCGGCGAACCGGTGATGACATAAGTCAACAGGTTACCCGCGATGACCGGATCGGGGGTGTCGGTCTTCGTCGCGGTCAACGGCGACAGGAAGATGATCGGCACCACATCGCAAATGTTGGTGTTATTTGCGGGCACCGGATCGGTGGACATCGAAGTCGCCGTCACGCAGTTTTGCGTGGCCGGAGCCGGTTGCGGCGTCAGCGAGCTTTGGCGCATACGAATGCGGAAGCGCACTGTGCCGGCCGGATTGACCGTGCCATCCGGTTTCTTGTTCGGCGGCAATTCTGCCGCTGTGCAAGTAATCGTGGACGTAGTCGCACGCGGATCAGTGATCGCATCCGCTGCTCCCACGCAGGAGAAGTTGGAAGCGCCATTGCCGTCGGGCGTCGTCTCAATGACGATGTCCGGCACCAACGTGCCCTGATTATCGCGTTGCTTCAACGCCTGGAAGGCCGGAATCGTGTCTACCAAGTTGACCATTTGCGCAGCGGAAGTGCCGTTGTTGGTGATGGTCACCTGATATTCGAAATCCGTGCCTGCTGTGACCGGGCCGCCCAACACGCCCGCCGCGTTGGTGTGCGTCTTGGTCAAGGCCAGATCGGAGGTCGGCGCCACCGGCGTGGTCAACGTGGTGGAGCCGGAAACCGGACGATTGAAGTTGTTGATCGTCGCATCGAAAGTCGCCACGTCAACCAGATTGGCCTTGGTGGCCGGATCAATAAAGACCGTGACGTCAATCGCCGCTGTGTTGTTCGGCGTATTGGCCGACAGCAAAGGCGCTGTACACACCAACGAACCGCCGTTCCCTTGCGGGTTATTGCTCGGGTTGACGCCCGTCGGCGCCGCGCAAGTGAAAGTCGCCCCTGACGGCAACACCGGAGTCACCGAGATGTATTTCACACCCAGCACACGACCCGGCGGCGTTTCCAGACCGGACGGCAACACATCGGTCAGACGGATGTTCGACACATCCGATGGGCCATTGTTGGTGACCGTCAAGCGATAGGTCAGGAAGGTACCCGGCAGCACTGCCGTACCCGTTGTAACCGCACCGTTGGGCGGCGTTCCTGGACCGATCGGGCCAGTCTGGTTCGGGTTGCTGGCCGCCGTCACTGCCGATTGAACGATCTTGCTGACCGTCAAATTCGACGAAGAGATGACCAGCGTTTGCGTCGGCAACGTGGTGTTATTGGAGGTGTTCGGATCCGCCGTGCTAAGGCAAGCGCTCGGCGGGAAGACGGGCGGAACAGGACCCGCGTTCGGGCACAGGCCCGAGGTGATGTTCGCCGGATTCGACACCAACGTGCCACTCGCGGTTGACTCATTGACCTTCACGAAGAAAGTCAGCGTGCCGTTATAGCCTGCTGGCAGGACGCCATCGGCATACGGGCCAGGAGCGCCCAAGCCGGTGTTGCCTTGCGGGCGGCAGTAGATGCTCTGCGTGCCCGCCGCCTGCCACACGGTGCAAGTCAGATTGACGTTCGGGCCGAGCGGCGCGAGGGTGTCAACAGCTTGAATCGTGAAGGTAAACGGTAGGACGGGCGGTTGCGCCGCCGGAACGAAGACGCCGCCGGTTGCCAGCGCGCCGACAAAGGCCGTGTTGCCCGCGATCTGATCGGTGATCAGAACGTTGATGGCATCAGACGTGCCGTTATTGCCGAAAGGTACATCGTAGCGAATGTAACCACCCGCATTGACCGAGCCTGGCGGCACGTTCGGGCCAACCACCGGTAAAGGAACGGCTACTAAGGGGCCTGCTCCGTCCGGATCAACCACCGGCACAGCAGATTTGCCGATTGCCAAGTCAGCCTGCGTGCGAACAACAGTGCCATCGCAGGATTCGTTGTTGCCACTGGCATTTGTGAGAGCGCCAGCAGGCGCTGCCGGCGGGGCGCTCACGCCCGGGACGCCGACTGCGGGGTTAGTATTGTCGTGTTGGCCGCCACCGTTCGGATCAATTTCCGGGGTAGTGTCGGTATTGCGCAGCGTAACTTCAGCGCAGTTATAGAGGTTCGAACCGTCAACCAAATTCGAGTTCGTGTCCACCTTGATAATGATGTCAAGGTTGGCGCCCGCCGGGAAGTTCCCCGCCGCGCCCGCCGCGTTGTAGCACAGCACTAACGTTTGATTGTTGGCCGGGCCTTGATTCGCCACCGTGCGGCAGGCAAAGCCGCCCGGACCACCCGGCTGAATAAATGGATTGGGCACGACGTTGGCCAGGAAAGTTCCCACTGGCAACAAGTCCCACACCACGATTGAACCAGGCAGGCCAGCGTCGCCTAACACATCACTTGGCCCACGATTGCCAAAGGTCAGCCGAATATCGAACCGCGTACCTGCGATCACGAAATCTGGCGCGTCCTTACGGATGAACATGTCGGATTCGTGCCGCACGGTCGTCCGCTGCGTCGAGGTCGCATTTTGCGCCACCAACGGGCCGACAACGCCATTGCTGTCAGACCAGTTGATGACTACAGTGTTGAGCAGGCCAGCCGGATCGTCCGGATTTTGCGGCAGCGCATTCGGCGGCACGCTTGGCAGCACTTTCACCACAATGGTGATGTTGGCTGACGCGCCCGCCGGCAACACACCACCCGGAATCGCATTGCAAGTCACCACGTTGCCCGCCGCCGAGCAGGAGTTAGCGGCGCTGAAAACGCCGGTTCCCACTGCCGACAGGAACTGCACCTGCGTCGTAGGCGGCAACGTGTCAACCACGCTGACTGCCTGGGCGTCAGATGGGCCATTGTTGTTGACCGTGATGGTGTAGGTCAGGTTGGTACCCGCCACAACCGGGTCAGGATTGTCCGTCTTGACGATGGTCACGGCAGAATCCGTCGCGACCGTGGTATTGACCGTGTTGGACGTGTTGTTCGCGGCCACCGGGTCGGACGTAGCCGAAGCCACAGTCGCACTGTTTGCCAGCACCGCGCTGTTCGCCACATTTGCGCCAACCTTGCCGACGATGGTGATCGTCTCGATGTTGCTGCCGGTTTGGGGCGGAATAAGCGCTGGCGGATTGACCGCTGGCGCGATCAGATTGGCGATCTTGCAAGTGACCGTGTTGTTGGCGTTCGTGCACGCTGCGTTGCCACTGCTGCTCGCCGCCGAAACAAAAGTCACACCCGCCGGTAACGCATCCGTCACCACGACACTCTTCGCGTTCGAGGGGCCATTGTTGGTGACCGTCAGCGTGTAGGTGATGTTGTTGCCCGCAATCACGCTGGCCGGGCCGGCTTTGGTAATCGCCAGATCGGCGCTGGTGCGCACGATGTTTTGCGTTTCGTTGGAAGTGTTGTTGCCACCATTCGGGTCAGGCGTGGCCGTACCGCCGGCGTCGCCTTCCGAATTGATGGTGGCGGTATTCTTGATGACCGCCGCGTCCGGAATGTTTTCCGGCACACGCACGCGGAAGACGATCGTGCCACTCTGGCCCGCCGCCAACACGCCATTGGCCGCCGTCGGCACGCAATCAATTTGATATGTCGCTGACGGAATGTTGGCAATAATCCCAACGCTACACGTGACCGGCGTTCCGGTCGTGGTGATGTTGGGTACGGCGAAGTTTGGAATCAACAAGGTGCCCGCCGGAACCACGTCGCGGATGTGCACATTGCGCGCATCACCCTGCCCGTTGTTGCGGAAGTTGATGGTGTAAAGAATCTCGCCCGTGCCCGTGACAAAGCCTCCGGCATCACCCGTCGTGCCGCCCGCCGTCACCGCCGCGCCGAAAACGCCGCCAGCCAGGGTCTCCGCCGCTTTGGTCACAGCCAGATCGGCGCTGGGGCCAATCGGCGTATTCACAGTCGAAGCGTTATTGGCCGAAACCGGATCTACCGCATTCGAGCCAGCCACAATGTTCACCGTCGCGGTATTAGTAATAAAGCCGCCCGGCTGACCATTGTTGAAGTTGGCGTTGACGGTCACCGTAAATTTAATTGTCGCCGACGCCCCCGCCGACATCGCCGACGTGGCCGTACAAGGGAAGGCTGTTAGCGTATTGCAACTGAAGCCCGGCGCATTAATGACCGTGCCGGTCTTCAAAGTCGTGCCCGTTGGCGGGAAAGGCGCGTCATTAACAACGAACTCACCCGCACCAATGTCGCTGGGGCCGACGTTCTTGACCGTAATCGTGTAGTTGATATCCTGACCAGCCAACACCGCATCCGGCGAATCATCTTTGGTGATTTGCAGATCGGAGCAATGATTGACCGTCGCCGTGCTGGTCGAAGTGCCGACGGCGATCGTGCCGGTACCAGCAGTCGTGATGGTTGCCGTATTTGCCAGCGCCCCACTCGGCGCGGTGGGTGACAGCTTGACCGTGATGTCGAGCGTGCTCTGACCGGTCGGGATGTCCACCGCCGCGCAAGTCACCGTGCCCGGCGTCCCGCCATTATGCGAGCAGCCGTGCGCGAACGCCCCCGTGCCATTCAAGCTCAAGAACGTGGTATTGGCAGGCAGCGGATCGCTGATGGTCGCGTTGAGCGCCGTGCTGGAACCGCCATTGAGGACCGTGATGTGGTAGGTGTAGGTGTCACCCGCACAAACCGTCGCCGGGCCAGCTTTTGTAATCGAAAGCGGCGCATCCACGACAAGATTCTGCTGCACGCTGGCAGTGTTGGGCAGCACATTGGGAGTAACTTCCTGTGTACCTGACGTCACTGTGGCGGTGTTCGTGCGCACACCGCTGGCGATGTTCGCCACAGCCTGGGCTACGATGGTAATTGTGGAAGTGGAAATTGCACCGGTAGCAATATTAGGACCGGGCAAATCGCCTGTGCAGGTGACCGTGCCATTCGTGGCAACCGGTGGCCCCGAGCAGGTCAGTCCAAAGCCCGGGAATGACGGATTATTCACGACCGCCACATTCTGGAAGATAATCCCCGGCGGCAGCGGGTCGGTCACGACGATATTGTGCGCATCCGAGGGGCCGTTGTTGGTCACGGTCAACGTGTAGGCGAACGCCGCGCCGCCATTGGTCGGCGTGGGGTTGCTGGTGACCTTCGTGATACCCAGATCGGTCTGGGTGATGATCACGTTGGAAGTCGTCAAACTGGTGTTATTGCCCGCATTCGGATCAACCGTCGGCACGCCGCCGCTAAACGGCACCGCACCACCAATTGTCGGGTTGTTGGGGTTGGAGACGATGCGCGCCGAATTTGAAATCAGCGAGCCGGGATTGGCGTCCGGGCGAATGCGCACACGGTAAGCCATAAAGAAACTCAAACCCGCCGGCATCACGTGCGCCGTAAAAGCCGGATTGATCGCCGTGTTCACGCCAGGTGTGCAGGTAAAGAGATTGCCGATACCGAAGTTGGCGCAAACGATATTGAAGTTGGCCGCCGACGCGGGAGCGGTGCTCACCGTATAAGGAGCAGGTACACCATTGAGAGTAGTCCCGCCACCAGTCGTAATCGGCCCCGCCACGACGAGATCCGCCGGATTGCCCGGAATCGAATCTTCAAAAACCACATCGCTGGCGTTGCCTGGGCCGTTATTGCTGAAGGTGACGACGTAAGTCACATTGCCAGTTCCGTTGGTGAATTCGTTAACGGCGTCAACGATGTTTGCCAAGGGCGCGTTGGTGCCACCCGCAGTGACGGAATTCGCTGGGTTCTGGCTCCCTGGCGGCACCGGCAACACGCGCGAAAGCTTGGTCGCGGCCAAATCCGCCGATGGCGCTACGATGTGCGTCGTGGCGTTGGAAGTAGCCGTTCCCTCCAAGCCTGCGCCATCATTATCAAATTGGTAGGTGGCTGTATTGGTTAGAACCGTGCCAATAGCCGTCGCGGGTTGCACCGTCACCTCAGCCCGGATCTTGACAAATTCCTGGGTTGTAAAAGTGTCAACGCCCGCACCAGCGCCATCGCCAGCATTGCACTGAATTGACGCGCCACCGCCGAGGATGGTGCAGGACCAGGCGCTGCCAAACTGCGGCTGCTGCTGTATTGTGGCATTCGTAAAAAGCGTCCCGGCAGGCGCTGTATCAATAATGCGGACAAATCCGCCAGCACCAACAGTCGTGTCGCTGCTCGCGCCATTGGTGGCCTGGATGGTGTAGGCGATTACCTGCCCTTGTCCAACCGCACTGCCAGATGCCGGGCTAGCGTCTTTAGTAATAGTGACAGGCGCAAACAGCGCCGCACTCGTCGCCATATTCGCCCCCGCCGCTGATGGCTTGGCCACCGGGCGAATAGAAATCGGAGCTAGGGATAGGATTTTTTTCGTGACCGGGTTGGCGCTCATCCGGGTTGCTAGCGCCTGACGTGCGGCGGCAACCTGGCTCAGAGGAGCGAGAGCAAAGACCAGCCCTGCAACGATGAGGAGTGCGCTGCTAAGCAATAGCGCACGTGTCGCAGTGAATGTGTGTGTAGTTCGCATCGAGACTCTCCTTAGGAGTTTCAACTGTTAATGGATTGGCAAGCTGCCGCGCAACAGTTTGCCGCTGCCTATTCGATTTTCCGTACTAACAAAACTTTGTGTTTATGAGTTGGAACCAGTGAAGTTCGGCGCTTTCACTATCGTGCCCTGGCGCTTCAAATGATCGCTGAAAAGCGCCTCCGTAGCCTTACTCGCCCACCTAATGTGAGACCAGAATGGTGAAAGTGCGGGGCCAAGATAGCACTAAGATATGATTCCGGCAAATTCTTAGTGCTCATCTCGCAACTTTTTTTGTCGCAAAACAGAATTTTTCATTCGGCCTGCTTACACCACTTGTTTGCGTTCGCGCGACCCGGCAATTTTCATCTGATCGCGGTACTTGGCCACCGTGCGCCGCGAAAGTTTTTGCCCCTCGCCCGCCAGCACTGCCGCAATTTGATCGTCGGTGAGCGGACTCCGCGCGTCTTCGGCCTCGATCATCTTTTTGATTTTGAGCTTGATGATACGGGTCGAGACCTCCTCGCCGTCGTCGTTGGTCATGCCTTCGGTAAAAAAGCGGCGCAATTCGATCACACCTTGTGGTGTGTGCGCCCACTTGCCGTTGACCACGCGCGAAACCGTCGAAAGATGCATGCCGATGTCTTCGGAAATATCCTTGAGCATCATCGGGCGGATGTATTCGACGCCCTTGTCCAGGAATTCGCGCTGGCGCTCGACGATGCGTTCGCAAACCTTATAGATCGTCTGCTTGCGATGCTCGATGTTCTTGAGCAAATCCACCGCTGAACGAAACTTGTCTTTAATATAGTCGCGCGTCTCTTTAGTGGTCTCTTTGTTTTCCAGCATCTGCCGGTATTGGCGATTGATGCGCAATTGCGGCAGCCCGTCATCGTTGAAGCGAATGACGTATTCGTTATCAATTTTTTCGATGTAAACCTCGGGCGCGATGTACTGGGTTTCGGGTGGCGCATAACGGCGGCCCGGCTTCGGTTCCAATTGGCGGATGAGCTTGAGTTCGGCCGAGACGGCTTCAACGGGCACGCCAAGTTTGCGCGCGACTTCAGGCAGCTTGTGGTTTTGCAGTTCGTGAAAATGCTCCCGGATCATGCGGCACGCCAGCCGGTCACCATAGCCATGGGCTTTCAACTGTAACAACAAGCATTCGCGCAAATCGCGCGCCGCCACGCCGGTCGGATCGAATTGCTGAACAATTTCCAAAGCCTGTTGCAGTACTTCGTGCGACCAAGGGCCTGACGCCGCAATTTCATCGAGGGAGCCGTCAACAAAGCCATCCTCGTTCAGGTTACCAATGATCGCTTCCGCCGCGCCGCGCACTTCGTCATTGGGCATGATCGTCAACCGCAACTGCCACATCAGGTAATCGTAAAGGCGGTCTTCGGTCTTGAGGAATTGCTCGAAGGAGGGCGTTTCTTTGACTTCGGTTTCGCGCGTGCGATAGCCGGGGTCCAGGTACTCTTCAAAGGTCGAGCCGAAATCAATCTCGTCAAAGGCGTCGCGCTGGCCAATCTCAGGCTCGTTCGTTTCAATCGCAACTTCAGGAGCGCGTTCAGCGAACGTTTCGCCCGTGGGCGCAGCACTGTCGCCGTAACTTTCAGACTCGCCGTACTCTGAGCGGGCATATTCACTGTATTCGGCAGAGGCTTCGTAACTGCTCTCGCCCTGGCGCGTATCGAATTGGGCGGCTTCATAAGCGTGTTCAGCCGCAGCGGAGGGTAACTCCCCCGTGCCATTCGCTACGCCATTAGCGGCGGCTGGCGAATCGCTAAAATCCACATTAGCCAGATCTGGTGAGACGTACACTTCATCCGGCGCCAGTTCTTCCAGCACCGGATTTTCCACCATCTGTTGAGTGACCAGTTCGCTCAACTCAAGCTTGGTCATCTGCAACATCTCGATGCGCTGACGCAATTGCGGTGTCAGCACTAGCCGTTGCGCAAGATGAGTTGAGAGCGTCGGTTTGAATGACATAGGACGTAGTCAGTAGTCAGTAGTCAGTAGTCAGTAGTCAGTAGTCAGTTTCCCAACCACCAAAACGGACATCGGCTCAAAGCTTGAATTTCTCACCCAGATAAACCCGGCGAACCTCGGCATCTTCGGCTAATTCGCGGGGCGAACCGGCCCGGAAGATTTGACCTTCGCTGATGATATAGGCCCGATCCACAATCGAGAGCGTCTCACGCACATTATGATCGGTAATCAGCACGCCGATGCCTTTATCCCGCAACCGCAAGACCAGTTGTTGCAAATCATCAATCGCAATCGGATCAATGCCAGCGAAAGGCTCATCCAACAGCATAATCGTTGGCCTGGTCGTCAGGCTGCGCGCAATTTCCGTGCGCCGCCGTTCGCCCCCCGACAGCACATAACCTTTGCTGCGCCGCACATGACTCAAATGAAATTCTTCGATCAGTTCTTCCAGCCGCGCCTGCCGTTCCTCATTGGTCATTTTGACGTATTGCAAGATCGCCAGAATGTTCTGTTCGACAGTCAGTTTGCGAAAGACCGAAGGTTCCTGGGGCAGGTAACCCATACCCGCCCGCGAACGTTTATGCATCGGCAACCGGGTGATGTCCTGCTCCCCCAGTAAAATCCGTCCGGCGTCCGGCCGTTCCAAGCCGACGATCATATAAAACGTCGTCGTCTTGCCCGCGCCGTTCGGCCCTAACAAGCCGACGATTTCGCCGGGGCCGCACCGCCAGGGAAACATTATCCACGACCACTCGCCCGCGATAGACTTTGCGCAGATTTTCAGCGATGAGCGCGTCCGCGAGGGAAACCGTCTTGGGGTGATTGAGAGCGCCATTCGTATGAGCCACGAGTTCCGCTGGGGCCGCGCTTGTTTCGTTCACCTGCGCCGTTCTAAACAACCTAAAAAACAATCCGCTGTCCTCTCTGCTTTATTCGTCTACCGAGTGTTTTTAGCTACTGTGCTAAAGCCCTTGCCTTGCCTTGCCTGCCGCCTCGCCCTACGCCAGGGCAAGCTCGGGAAAATTCCCGGTGTGTGGTTGCGTGGGTTTGCCCGACTGCTTCCGTGTGAATGGATTCAAAACTGGAAGGCACGGCATCACGCGGTTGCTGTTAACGCTGTATTCGATGGGTTGTTTTCACGCGTTTCGTGCCGCTCACATCATCGGCTTCAATCCTAGCATCGCGTAAATGGAGCGTCAATCGGGCGCCTTTTGTCGTCACTTCGCGCTCGCGGTCTTCCACTTGCGCCAGGTTGCCGGTCAGCACCGCCGCATCATCGGCTGCCGTATACACCAGCAAATCGCCCTGTCCGCGCCGCTGCGGTTGTGTCAACACGACCTCGCGGGTCGCCGTCATTTTGGATAATTTATTTTCCTGATCCATCAATGCATCTGCCACCGCCGCATCAATCTGGTCGCTGCCCTGCCGGATTTTCACTTTGCCTTCGTAATGCGCGGTGCGCGATTCATCGGCATAATCCAGCTTTTCGGCGCTGACAAAGACGGGGACGATTTCTTTCTTCCCCTTCTCAATTTCCCGTTCCATACCATAAAACGCCGATTGGACGTTCCCCCAAGCGTGCATGGCGCGTTCGCCCTTGTCCAACTCCATGTTGTCACCGCGCACAAAATCGTCATCCTGCCAGGCGCGCGCATTGCCCAGATAGCGCGCCGCCCCCTCGCGATGCCGCACCACGGCGCGGTCGGCGGCAATCGTCACAGGTGCTTTGCTTTTCTTAAAAGGCGCCGCGCCGCCGGTCGTTTCGCGGCTGTAATAGGTCGTGCGCACATGCCCCCGCGCCTGGCTCTCGCCCGTGTCCAGGTTCGCGTCAATCTCATCCGCATTTGTGCGCGCAGTAGCATCCCACAACAAGGGCTTGCCACGCATGGCGACCGTTTGCGTCGCGGCTTCATAAACACCGCGCGCCGCCGTGGCATTGCGGTCGCCATCGGTATATTTGACCTCACCCTCGGCGGTGAGATCGGTGATTTCCTGCGTCTGCTGCTGCAGATTGGCGGTCAGCTTCTGGCCGTTCAAGGTGCGGTTGCCTTGCTTCACGGGATTGGCCTTATCTTTGCTTTTTGCTGCATCTTTGCTGACTTCTGGCGCAACTTGTAAGGGTTCGAATTCGGCTACGGCATTGCCGTCCGCGACAAAGGTCTTGATGGCGTTGCCGGTTTCGAAATAGTCCACGTTGAATTTGGCGGCGTGCAGCTTCTGCCGTTCGGATTTCGGCGTCACCAGCAACGGCGTAATCGTCAACCAGGCATTCCCATTGGCTTCGGCGCGTTGCAAAAATCTGCCGTCCGCCGAAAAGGTGGTCTGCACGGCATCGGCTTCCAAGACCCGCTCGGCGCTTTTGGCGGGTTGCTTGGCGTTCATTTCGACCATCTTCAACACGGTGCGGCCTTGGGTCGAAGTGGATTGCAAATTGCTGCCTTGGGGTGAAGGCGCATAAAGCGCTTCGACGCGCTCGGCGCTCAATTCGCGCGGCGCGTCCGGTTCCAGCGAGCGCGCTGTGGCTGCACCCACAGCCACGGCCTTCGTCAACTGTTGCTCGCCGTCAAAAAAGAAATCCATATCACGGGCTTGGGCCTCGGCCTGGTTGCCCTTCCGCCCATCTTTCAAAAAGGAATTCCCGCGCAATTCGATGCGCTCCAGTTTTTTCTTGGTCGCCGCATCCAGAAAGCCATTCATCGCGTCGGCGCGCCCTTCCTGCGTGCCCTGCGACACGACGACCGCGCCTTCAAACCGGATCAAGCCTTTGACACCATCGTAACCGCCCCAGCCGCCGCGCACTTCAACCGGCGGCCCGCCCTTCCCTTTTTCGACATGCTCTTTGACCAAATGCGCATCCTTGCTCAGATCAATCACCTTCGTCTGCGCATAAAAGACTGCGCCGATGGATGAGCCGCTCATCTCGCCACGTTTGAATTGCACCGCCACATCGGTGGCCGCGACTTGTTTGATCTGGTTGTAATTGAGTTTCTCGCTGGTGACTTCCAATCCTTCGGCATCGGTCATTTTGACGTGCCCGGTGAATTGCGCCTCACCTTCCTGCTGGCGATAGACGCCATGATCGGCCACGATCTGAGCTTTCTCTTTGCCATCGGTCGCATAGGCAATCAAGGTCAACTGCTCCAATTCGTGCCGCCCATCGGAATACGCCGTGTCACGCGCCGCTTTCACGCGGTAACTGGGCTTGCCCTCGGCTGTCACTACGTAATCGTAGCCTTCCGTTACCGAAATCACTTGCGCGCCCAGGCTCGGCGCAGGGGGTGGGGGTAATTTCGGGGCGGGTTTGCGCACGCCCCGCACAAAAGCCGTGACTATCACCCCGATAATTACCAGCAGCACCGTCATGGACAGCGTTTGCAAAATCCGCTTACGGTACAACGTCAACCAGTTGCTCATCGAATTTGCCATCGTACTGAAGATTATACCCCATCAGGGGACAGTTACCGTTGGCAGTTGGCAGTTGGCAGTTGGCGATTGGCGATTTGTCGAGTTTTAACCCCAGGCAATTTGCCGTAAAGAAAAAAGCGGCGTTTAAGCAGCACCTGCCAACTGCCAACTAACTACCGGCCATTGCATTTCAATGCTACAGTGCCGCCCGCTATGAAACCTCGCGTCTTCGTCACTCGTCGCCTTCCTGAACCAGCGCTCATGCGCTTGAGCCAAGCCTGTGAGTATCGCATCGGTACAGAACACGGCGTCTTGGACCGCGCAGCCCTGCTGGCCGGCGTCCGCGATGCCGAAGGGTTGATCTGCCTACTCACCGACACGATTGATCGCGCGGTGATCGAGGCGGGCCGCCAGTTACGCATCATCGCCAATGTCGCGGTCGGCTACAACAACATTGATGTCGCCTATGCCAAACAGCGCGGCCTGATCGTCACCAACACACCGGATGTGCTGACCGATGCCACAGCGGATTTGACCTGGGCGCTCATCCTGGCCGTCACGCGCCGCCTTGTCGAAGCCGACCAATTCACGCGCGCGGGCAGATTTGACGGCTGGGATTTCGACATGCTGCTGGGCGCGGGCTTGACCGGCAAAACGCTGGGCGTTATCGGCTTTGGGCGTATCGGCAAGGCCGTCGGACGCCGCGCCGTAGGCTTTGGCATGCAGATCATCTATTGCGGCAGTGACGAAATCGCCTATCGCGACGACCCCTCGCACGCCCGGCTTTCGACACCACCCCACAGCACGCCCAAGTGGCGTTCAGACAGTTTCGCCCCGCGCCGCGTCAGCTTCGACCAACTGCTGCAACAATCCGACGTCATCAGCTTGCACGTGCCCCTGGCCGCCACCACCAAACACCTGCTCGACGCCGCCGCCTTCGCCCAGATGAAACCCGGCGCCTATCTCATTAACACCGCGCGCGGCCCCATCGTAGACGAAGCCGCTCTCGTAGCCGCCTTGCAAGGCGGGCACCTGGCAGGCACGGGGCTGGATGTTTATGAGCGCGAACCGGAAATTCACCCGGCTTTATTCTCCCTGCCCAACGTCGTCTTGCTGCCGCACATCGGCAGCGCCACATGCGAAACGCGCACCGCGATGGCTATGCTGGCAGTCGAAAACACGATTGACGTGCTGACTGGCAAAGCGCCCCGCACACCGGTTTGAATGCGAAGTGCGGAATCTCCAATTTCAAATCTCAAATTCGAGCGTTTACGCCAGCCCAATCCATTCCAGACTCCGCATTCCGTATTCGTGTCAGCCAAACCTGTCGCCTGTCGGCCAAACACGCCGCTGACATTTGCATCCCGCCAACTGCAACCGCAAGAATGCTGGACTTAGAATTCGCTGTAAGCTGGCACTTCAATTGCACTGCTGCGGACACCCCCTGGAATTGGTTGACCCGTAAGTTTGCAGAGATGATGAAACAGATTGAACGCATTACCCTGATTTACAACCCGACGGCGGGCGCGCTGCGCCGTAATCCGACGATCATCAATCGCCTGGTGGCGGCGCTTGAAGCGCGGCATCTGGCGGTTACCTTATCGCCCACCAAACGCGCCTATCACGCGACCGAACTTGCCCGTGAAGCCGTCCGCGCCCAGGCCGATTGCGTCTTGGTCTGCGGCGGCGACGGCACCATCAACGAAGCGGTGCAAGCCCTGGTCGGCACTGACACAGCCCTCGCTATCTGGCCCGGCGGCACGGCCAATGTGTTGGCCAAAGAGTTGCGCCTGCCCAACGACCCCGACGCCACGGCGGCGCTGATCACGCAGCAACACGTGCGCGCCATCAGCGTCGGCAAAGCAGTCAAACCCGCAGGCGATCAAACCCCGGATTGGGAACGTTATTTCCTGGTGATGGCTGGTATAGGGCTGGACGCGACGATTGTGCAGAACGTGGATTTGAAATTGAAAAAACGGCTGGGCACCGGCGCTTACCTGGCCGCCGGGCTGGGCTTTCTGGCGCGGCTGCCGCTGACGCCGTTCTCGATCACCTTTAACGGTCAACGGCACGCGAGCACTTTCGCCGTCATCTCGAACGCGGCGAATTACGCATCTATGTTTTCGCTGACACCGGATGCGCGCCTGACCGATGACCGTTTTAAGGTCTGCCTGTTCAATTCGCAAAGCCGCCTGGCCTATCTGGGTTACGCGCTCTTGAGCACGGCGGGCCGTCACATTCACACGAGCGGCGTCACGTATGAAGCGGCGCAATACATCAGCGCCAATTCCAACAACGCCGCCCTGGTGCAATTGGATGGCGAAGTTGCCGGGCACTTGCCGATGCGTTTTGAAAATCTGCCGCAGGCGTTGCGCGTGGTCGCGCCGCCACAGCAGTGACGCGCAACTGTTCAACTGAGGAAACTATGCTTTATCGAATACTCTCTTCCTTGGAAAGCTCCTTCATCGCGGTCTATTACGCCGCGCAATACCTGACCCCCGCGAATGTGCGGGGCGCGGTGCAGACGGCCCTGCACTTCAAATCTCAAATCTCAAATCTCAAATCCGCCAATCAAGCAACGCGCAAAGCCAAGCTCGAACGGCTCGCATTATTCTTGTGCGCGCTGTTACTCTGCACCGGCTCCGCTTTCGGTCAAGCGCCCAATCAAACGGCCACCGCCTCCACAGGCGCAGCGCCCGTGACGACCACGCTTACGCCCGCCGCCTTATCCGTTGAACTCAAAACCTTGCGCGATGAAGGCAATGCGGCGCTCTTCAACATTGATTACGCCACCGCGCGCACCAAATTTGAAGAGATTCGCAAGCTGGCTCCGCAACACCCGGCCGGCGATCTGTATCTTTCAATTGCGACCTGGCTCGAATACCTCTACCGCAACCGCCGCCTGCAAACCAGCCTCTACAATTCCGACTCCAGCTTTTACGCCGGGGCCGAAAACGCCAAAGAGGAAACCGAAGGCGATGCCGTTGATCCGGCCGTAGACAAAGCCTTCCGCGACCGCATTCAGCAGGCCAAGCTCAAAGCCCTGACGCTGTTCAACCGCGACAAAAAAGACCCTGATGCGCTTTATTTCCTCGGTGCCGTACACGGCGTGCTGGCCGGGTATGAAGCCTCGACCGCGCGCAAGTTTTTCGCCGCCATGCGCAACGGTTCACGCAACGTAGACCTGCACCAAAAGGTCATCGAATTGAAGCCCGATTATTACGACGCCTATCTCGCCGTCGGCACCTATCACTACATCCTGGGCACGCTGCCGTTTTATATGAAAGCTCTCGCAGCCATCGGTGGCATGCGCGGCAACAAACAAAAAGGCATCGCCGAGATGCAAACCGTCGTCGAGAAAGGCAACAACTCCGATGACGCCAGCGTGTTGTTGCTGGCCGTTTTCCAAAACGAAAAACGCCCGCAAGACGCGCTCGCCATTCTGCAACGCCTGAGCGCCAAGTATCCGCGCAACTATCTCTTCCGGCTCGAAACCGCCGCCACGCTGGTTGAGTTGAAGCGCCACGATGACGCTTATGCGCAGTTTGAAAGCCTGCTCAAAGATGAATCCGCCGCCGCTGTGGCCGACCTCGTCCATTTCAAATACGGCGAAGCCCTCGCCGCTAATCAGCAACACCCACGCGCCGCCGCGCAATTCCTGGCCGTGCCAACCATCAAGACCGCCCAAGCCGACCTCGCCACGATTGCCCTGTTGCGCGCCGGGCAGGTTTACGATCTGGCTGGGAAACGCGACGAGGCGCTTACGCAATACAAGGCCGTGCTGGCGCGGCCTAACGTTTATGACTCGCGGGCACAGGCGGAACGCGGGTTGAAGCAGGCGTATGTGGTGAAGGAGAAGAAGGGCGAGTAATTATCTAGCGCAGTCCCGCCTATGAACGTAAGTGGGACTGCATTCACATATTGATCATCTTCGATTGCTCCCGTCACTAACTCAGCCCTATACTCCTCGCCGTTCCCGACCGTTCTCCACAAACACAAGGCAAAAGCTGAAAGGAAAACATTCGATGGCAAAACGCATCTGCTTGGTTCTAACTTGTCTCGCATTCGTCCTGCTCACCGGCTTCGCCCAAACCCAAAACCCGCCCGCGCAAGAACCAGCCCCAGACGTAGCGGGCGCTTGGACGGGCGTCTGGTCTTCTTACAACCCAGCGCAAGGCGGCAGCACGCCCAAGGATTTGTGCAAGAACCTGTCGGCCAAGATCGAGCAAAAAGACGGCGTCTGGCTGGCCGTGTTTGAAGGCGATTGCGGGCGGCCCTATAAATACTCGATCAAAATGGAAGGCCGCCAGATCGGCAAGGTCGTGCTCTTCACGGGCACCACCGATCTCGGCAAGCAGGATGGCGGCGTTTACGATTGGATTGGCCGCGCGAATGAGAAAGAGTTCGTCGGCTTCTTTACCAGCGCGTTTTACACCGGCACGTTTAATCTGAGCCGGGCCAAATGAATAACGTGGCAGTAACCCGCGCGTGAGCAAGGGCTGCTTTTAGTCACTACAGCCCTTGCTCACGCGCGGACTACTGCACGATTCAACGCTGCCTTTGCCTCGCCCTGCCTTTTCGCTATGATGGCCGCCGTTATGGCAAATGTAATTTTGAAAAAGAGACCTGTCGCACTCATCATCCTGGATGGCTTCGGCTACTCGCCCAAAACCGAAGGCAACGCCATCGCGCTGGCAAACACGCCACACCTGGATCAATACCTGGCAAAATACCAACACACGTTAATCGAAGGCTCCGGCGAGCGCGTCGGCCTGCCCTGCGGCCAGTTCGGCAATTCCGAAGTCGGCCACATGAACATGGGCGCGGGCCGCGTCGTTCAGATGGACATCACCCGCATTGACGAAGCGATCAACCAAGGCACGTTCTTTGAAAACCCGACGCTCTGCGCGGCGGTGGATGCTGGCAAGGCTTCGGCACTGCATTTGTTCGGGCTGGTATCGGATGGCGGCGTGCATTCGATAGACAAGCACGTTTTCGCCTTGTTGCAACTGGCAGCCCAGCGCGGCGTCGAGAACGTCTTCGTCCACGGCTTTACCGATGGCCGCGACACAGCGCCTAATTCGGGCAAACGCTATGTCGGCGAATTGCTGGCCAAGATGCGCGAGATTGGCGTAGGCCGCGTCGCCAGCATCTGCGGCCGCTATTACGCGATGGATCGCGACAACCGCTGGGAACGGGTGCAACGCGCTTACAACATGCTGACCAAAGGCGAAGGCCAGCGCGCCACCGATCCGTTGGAGGCGATTCAGGAATCTTATGACAATGGCGTAACCGACGAA
This sequence comes from Acidobacteriota bacterium, assembly GCA_016196035.1. Taxonomy (NCBI): domain Bacteria; kingdom Pseudomonadati; phylum Acidobacteriota; species Acidobacteriota bacterium. Next base: position 46,249 of record JACPYM010000099.1, read on the forward strand.
TTTATCGAACCGACCGTCATCACAAACGCGGACGGCACGCCTGTCGCGACAGTCAAAGCCGGTGATTCGGTGATCTTCTTTAACTTTCGTGCCGACCGTGCGCGGCAATTGACGCGGGCCTTCACGGGGTTGAACTTCGATGGCTTTGAGCGCGAACTCATTCCCAATTTGCATTACGCCACGTTCACGCAATACGACCGCTCGTTCAACACGCCGATTGTCTTTCCGCCCATCTCGCTGCAACACATTTTGGCGGATGTCTTCGCTAAACTTGCTGTCACGAACATGCGCATTGCCGAGACTGAGAAGTACGCGCACGTCACCTACTTTTTCAACGGCGGCATCGAATCGCCCTTCCCCTTTGAAAGCCGCGTGCTGGTGCCTTCGCCGAAGGTGGCGACCTACGATCTGCAACCGGAAATGAGCGCGGCCAAGGTGGCCGACCAGATTTGCCGGGCGCTGGATGCGAATGAAACCGATGCTTACGTCATCAACTTCGCCAACGCCGATATGGTCGGGCACACCGGCAACCTAAAAGCCGCCATCGAAGCCGTCGAAGTGTTGGACAATTGCCTGGGCGATGTCGTCGGCGCCATCGAACAACACGGCGGCGCGGCCCTCATCACCGCCGACCACGGCAATTGCGAACAGATGATTGACCCCGAAACCGGGGGCCCGCACACCGCGCACACCAACAATCCGGTGCCGTTCATCGTGTGCGACAAAACCTTCAAAGGCGCATTGCGCGATGGGGGTGCGTTGGAAGATGTCGCGCCGACGCTGTTGGAATTGTTGGGCTTGGAACAACCGGCGGAGATGACGGGCAAGAGTTTGCTGGTGCACAAGAGCTGATTGCGTAAGGAGGTAAAGCGATGAGCACGGCGGAAAAAGAGCTTTTGAAAAGTGACATTGAACGGCAACGCGAAGCCTTGTGGCGCAGGCTTACCATCCCGCCACCGGAAGAGGTTTACTTGCATCCGCCCGAAGGCAACCCTGAAAGGGCGCTCGCGTTGTTGGAGCAATGGTGCACAGAAGACGATGCTGATGAACCGCAAGCGGAAACGTGGGAATACCTCAAACGCGTGTTGGATGAAGACCGGCTCTCGCCTGACAGAAAGTTGTTTCCATGAGTTATTACCTCCTGCTTGATGCCGGTCCGCTTGGACTGGTAACGAACCCGAAAGCCATTGGTGAGCCTTTTCGCGCCGCACAATGGCTTTACACGCAGCAACAGCAGGCCCGCAAAATTCTGCTCCCGGAGATTACCGATTACGAAGTGCGGCGGGAATTAGTGCGCGCGGGCAAGTCACGCGGCATCGCCAGACTCAACCAATTCAAAATTGATCTCGGTTACTTACCCCTAACCACCACGGCGATGTTGCTGGCGGCTGATCTCTGGGCGGAATCACGCCGCCAGGGTCGCCCTAACGCCCCCGATCAGGCGCTCGACGCCGATGTCATCCTCGCCGCGCAAGCTCTGCTGATTCAAAATGCCGGTCACCAGGTCACGGTCGCCACCACCAACGTCAAACACCTCGAACTTTTCGTTGACGCTCGCCTTTGGAGCGACATCGCCTGACGCAGTACACCGCGCGCATGCCCGACAATCCCCAAAACATCCTGGTCATCCACGTTGCCGGTCTGGGCCAAACCGTCATGGCCTTGCCTGCCTTGCGCGCCTTGCGCCAACACCTGCCCACCGCGCGCATCACCGTTGCCACCAGCACCAGTGCCGCCGGCGTGATTTGCCTGGCCCATTGCGCCGATGAAGTGTTGCCGGTCGGACGTTTGCGCGGCGGCGAAGTCCTGGCCCCGCGTTCGGCCTATCGCAGCAGCAAAACTTTGGGCGAAATCAAACGCGGCTATTACGACCTGGCCATTGAGTTGCAGCGCAACACCGAGGCGGGCGTCTTGCTCCAACTGGCACAGGCGCGCGAACGGCTGGATCGGCGGCGCAATACGCTCAGCCACGGCCTGAGCGTGGTCATCGAACGCGCCACGCAACAACTCATCAAAGCACCCAAACTCACGCACGACGCGCACGCCTATTTGCGCAAGCTGGAACCGCTTGGCGTCCGTCCCGTCGAAGCCGAGCCGCGTTTGACCACCGACCGCGAGGCCGATGCCCGGCTGGAACGCTTGCTCACCAAACACGGCGTGCAATCCGGCGAGTTGTTGATCGGGATTCATCCGGGCGCGGGGCGTAAGAAACCGCGCTGGGAATTCGGCCACTTCGTCAATCTGGCGGCACGGCTGCATCACAATTTCAATGCGCGGCTGCTGATCTTCTCAGGTAAGGGGGCGGGCCTCGGCGAGCGCGGGCTGGCGCGCCGTTTGGTCAGTGAATTGCCGGGCAAGAGCGCCATCGCCTTTGAAGCGCCCAAGCTGCCCGATCTGGTTTCGGCCCTGGCGCGGCTGAGTTTATTCGTCGGCAACCACAGCGGCCCGGCGCATCTGGCCGCCGCGGCGGGCGCGCCCGTCGTCGTCATTTCCCCACATCCTGAAGCGACCGCGCAGGATGTGCTGGGGCAGCGGCAAATTCACGTGCGCGCACCGCACATTTCGATGATTACCGAAGAGGCCGTTTATCACGCCGCTTGCCAACTGCTGCAATCCAATCGTGCTTCGGTGTTGAGCGCACGTTAGCCTTGCCACTCACTTCGTATAACTAAATTCCCACCACTCGCTTTTTGCGCCCGCGCGGCCTTGCGCATCCACCGCCCAGACGCGCCAGCGGCCCGGTTGTGCGCCCATGAAGCTAAACGTGAGTTGTGTTTCCTGGATGCCGCTGTAAAGGCTCTCGCTGCGGCCTTGATGATCGGTATTCCAACGTTGCATGAACCAATCTACTTCGACGCCATAAGCCACGGCGCCAGGTACCGGCTCCCAACTTAATACTGTTTTTCGCGGATAATGGTTGAAGACCGTTTTGGGCGCGGGCGCCAGCAATTTGGGCGCAGGCAGGCTGGCGCGTTCTTCTGCTGGCGGCTCGACATCAAAGCTGCGCAATTCAGACCACTCGCCCCATTGCCCGTTCAGCTTGGCGCGCACGCGCCAGAGCCAACCGCGCCGCAAGGCCTCTGGTACGTAGCCGGAACTAAAACTCGTAGTGAAGTTCGAACTGCGCAAAGCGTCATTGTCAATCAATGCAAAAGTCGCACCTGGCCCGCGCACATAAAGCTGATAATCGCTGACGCCCGGACAGTCCGACCAATCGAATTCCCAGAAATGGAAGCTGTTTTTATCGCTCCGTCCATTCATCAGACTGGCATTGGGCGCGGGCGTCAGCAACTTTGGCACGCAGGCTTGTGACGCCGCGGCGGAGTTTGTCGCTTCAAGGCCTTGCAGCGCCTGCTCAATGCCCGCGCGTAATTCAGTTTCGCGACGTGAACTGCGGTACGACTCTGCGATCTTGCCGTCGCGCGTGAGGAAAAACGTGTGCGGGATGCTGTTGTTGAGTTCAAACAAAACATCGGCGCGTTGCAGCGGATCGAGCCAAAACCGATAGCTGTAGCCTTTGGTCTTGAGAAACTGGCGTACAACGGCAGGCTCTTCAGCACTCACACCCACCACCACGACAGCTTTGTCTTTGTATTCCTGCTGCAATTTTTCCAGGTACGGCATTTCAGCCAAACACGGCCCGCACCAGGTCGCCCAAAAGTTAAGCACGACCACTTTGCCGCGCAAATCCTGCAAGCTGACCGTCTCGCCGTCCAAATCTTTCAGCGGAACGAGCGGCGCTTCTTTGCTGCGCCAGCGCGCCAAATCAAGTGCAGGCCGCTCGCCCGGCGAACGGCGCGGCTGGCCTTCACCGGGCTGTACAAACCAATGCACTTCTCTGGCGCGGGCGGGCGGCAGAAACGCGAATTCACTGTCCGGCAGCGGCTCATTCACACGATAGTCCGTGCATTCAAAAGTGAGGCTCGACTCTGTCATTCCAATTTGGTTCGGCATGTAGCGTTTGGTGTAAAACGTTTCGCGTAACACCACGAAGCTTTGCTGCTCAATCCAATAGGTGGTCTGATACTCCTCACCTTCTTGCAACGGTTCAATCGAACGGGATTCGACCACAAAACAAAGATGCTTCTGCCCTGCCACCAGCAACGCTTCATCGGCCAGCAAGCGCGTCGTCGCGGCATTTGGATCACCGAGGCCATCATACCGATCCAAGCGCAGGCCAAGCCGTTGCCAAAGCGCGCTCCCAATCAAACTCGCGGCTTCACCCCGCCAGGGCGGTTTCAGTTCATCCAGCGAGACCGCCGCTTTGCGCACGTATTGTTGCAAAGCCGGTTTATACGCCCAGGTCAGTTTGCCATCACTGCCTGCCTGCCAAGCATCGTAAGCATCGCGCCGTTCCGCCCGCCAGATTTGCGGGCTACGCACCGCCAGCAGCAATGAAGCTTCTTGCAATGTTTCGTAGCGCCCGCCATTGTCCTTCATCTTCATGCTAGAGATCGTCCGATAGGCAAACCGATAGTTGCTGCGATTGCGATATGTCTCTGCCACCTTCCGCAGAATTTCGTTGGCCTCCGCTCGCCCGGTTTGCGCAAACGCAGGGTCACATAGCCCCCAAACAAAAAGAGTACAGAACAGGACGAGTCTGAATTGACGCATCGGTAAGCCTCCTTGCAATGCTCGTTGCTGGGTGTTTGGATTGCGGCTGGACGCACAACCCACCTTGGTAAATGACGGCGCGATACTAACGCTACGACAGATAGAGCGCCAGCTTTGAGTTGTATGACTCAAGCTGAATCAATCGATTTTTTGCACCCGACTGTTAATCCGGCAGCGTTCTTTTCGTTGTGCAAAGCAGCGCGGCAACTGCGTGAACACCCGCCAAACAAATGCGAACCCGCTGGCGGGCCGCGCCGTACAGGAGTCAGTACCCGCAACCATTCGCTTATCAAAGACACACAGGGGGCGCCGATGCGCAGTTACGTTTCCTTTTATTTTGATGCTTTCAAGCTGGCCGTGCAGGCGATCTTCGCGCACAAGTTGCGCGCCTTCTTGACGCTGATCGGCATCATCATCGGGGTCGCTTCGGTCGTGGTCGTGGGCGCTTCGATCAATGGCTTGAATGCTTATGTACTCACAACCGTCTCGAAGATGCTGGGCGCGAACCACTTCATGATTGCGCGCATCGCGGTCAATGGCCGCCTCTCAGAAGAAGAGTGGGAGAAGATGAATCGCCGCAACAAGCGCCTTTACCTCGACGACTTTGAATGGCTGAAGGAGCGCTGCAAGCAGTGCGCCGAGGTCGGCGTGGACATCAACACGCGCGTCAAGCTCAATTACGAAGGCCAGGAAATGCTCGGCACACAGGCGCTGGGCGTGAGCGCCAATATGGGCGTGATCGAAAACAAGGACATCGGCGAAGGCCGCTTCATCTCAGAGAGCGAAGAAAAAAACTCCGCCCTGGTCACCGTCATCGGCGCGGATGTGCGCGATAAGTTTTTTCAGGGCGCTGACCCGGTCGGCAAAGAGTTAAAAGTCCAGGGTTGCCCGCTGCGCATCGTCGGCGTCGAAACGCGGCGCGGCTCCATGTTCGGCAGTTCGCTCGACAACAATCTGTACATGCCCATCACCACCTTCGGCCATATTTTTGGCCGCCGCCAGAGCATCCGCTTGCACGGCAGCGCCACCCAGCAAGAGCAATTCAACGCCGCGATGGATGAAGCCCGCCAGGTCATGCGCAATCGTCACAAACTGGTCGGCAACGAAGAAGACGATTTCGGCCTGGTCAACACCGGGGACATCAAGAATCAGGTGGATCAATTCACCGGCACGATCGCGCTGGTCGTCACGCCCGTGACGCTGCTGTCGTTGCTGGTCGGCGGCATCGTCGTGATGAACATCATGCTGGTCAGCGTCACCGAGAGAACCTTCGAGATCGGCTTGCGCAAGGCCGTGGGTGCGCGGCGCGGCCAGATTCTGCTGCAATTCATGATCGAATCGGCGCTGCTCTCTTCGGTCGGCGGAATGCTGGGCTTGCTGCTAGCGTCGGCGATTGCGTGGGCCGTCAAGCTGAACACGCCGATCCCGATGGTGGTGACGGCGGGTTACATCTTGCTGGCGCTGGCGGTCTCCGGCGGCATCGGCATGATCGCGGGCATATATCCGGCCTTCAAAGCCTCGCGGCTCGATCCTATCGTGGCGTTATCGAAAAGTTGAAAAACTGTGAAGAGAGATTACGGAACAGACGGAAATAACGGAACAGACGGAAGCTCGAACCACACAAATGAAACATGGTTTTCACCACGAAGAAACGAAGGACACGAAGAAGAGCGGGAGTTTGCCGAAACCGTTTCGCGCGCTTCGTTACTTCGTGGTTGTAACAGAGCCAATGCCCTGCTTAGCGGTTCCGTCTGTTCCGTTATTTCCGTCTGTTCCGTAATCTCGTTCTCCCTGCTGAAAGGCAAAGAGCATGCAAAAAGAACTCGAAATTCCATTGCCTATGTCACGCAAGCCCGCCCGGATTTGGCGCATCCTGCATTGGCTGCCGCTGGATACGATCAGGATGGCGCTGGATACGGTGCGCTCGAATAAGTTCCGCAGCTTCCTGACCGTGCTCGGCATCGTGATCGGGGTGACGGTGGTGATTGCGGTCGCTTCGATCCTGACGGGCATGCGCCGCAGCATCATCAACATGGTCGAAGAGTACGGCACGAATAACATCTATGCCTTTCACCTCTCGACCGGCCCGCAGGTGGGCGACCGTGACCGCGCCGAGTATTACCGCAAGCCGCTCACCCCCGAAGACGCCGACGCCATCCGCGCGCAGGCCGACGCCGTCGAAGCCGTCGCCAATGCGGGTTTTCTTTGGATGGTTGACCGGACGATCAAATACAACGGCGTCTCGTACAAACAAGGCGACCTGCAAGGCGTTTCCTCTCAATACGAGCGCGTCGCCAACATCAGTCTGACCGAAGGCCGTTTCATCAGCCCGGTGGATGACGAACATCGCCGCAACGTCATGGTCGTGGGCGTGAATGCCGCCGAAGCGCTCTTCCCCCATCAAAGCACTATCGCGGGCCGCACGGTCGCCTGGCTGGGCAAGGAATTTGAAGTCATCGGCGTGCTGGAAAAGCGCAAGTCCGGTTTCTTTGGCGAAAACGAAGAGGACAACGCCGTCTTCGTTCCCTTTGAGACCGCGCGCAAACTGGCCCCGCGCAGCGAATGGATGATGATGAACATCCGCGCCAAATCGGGCCGCCTGGCCGATGCCTACGATCAAGTCGAACAAATTCTGCGGCGACAGCGCGGTTTGAAATTCAACGAGCCGAACAATTTCGACCTCAATACCGCCGACCGCATCGTCAAACAATTCGACAGCATCACCGCCGCCATCGGTATCTTTGCCATCGCCATTTCCGCCGTCGGGCTGCTGGTCGGCGGCATCGGCGTAATGAACATCATGCTGGTCAGCGTCACCGAACGCACCCGCGAAATCGGCGTGCGCAAAGCCCTCGGCGCCACCCGCCGCGACATCGTGCGCCAGTTCCTGTTTGAAGCCATGACACTGACGTTTTTGGGCGGCCTGCTCGGCGTGTTGCTGGCAATTGGCGTCAGTTACATTTTGATGTGGGCGGTGCCCGCGATTCCGGCGACGATTCCGCTCTGGGCCGTCGGGACAGGCGTCTCGGTTTCGATTCTGGTGGGCTTGATTTTCGGCGTGTGGCCGGCGCGCAAGGCTTCGCGGCTCGATCCGATTGAGTGTTTACGCTATGAATAAAGGCAGGCGCATTGCTTGACGACTTGCCGGTGTCCTCCGCGGTTTTCCTTTTCTTGCGTGGTACCGCGACTTGCCGGGTTAGCAGTCGAAACTTCCATAACGCTCCAGACACTTGCGCAACGAAACCATGCCCGTGCGAATGCGCGTTTTGACCGTCCCCAGCGGCAGCGCGAAACGTTCGGCCAATTCGCTGTGGCTCAAGCCTTCGAAATAAGCCGTCTCGATCAACAGGCGTTGTTCGGGCGTGAGTTGCGTGAGCGCCTGCCGGACAAGCTTGGAACGTTCGTTGAGCAGGCTGTTGGCTTCCGGCGAATCTGTCACGGCAGCGACGGTCAGGCTGACGGTTTCGAGGTCATCGCTTTCGCGCAGTTGCCCCGCCGAAGCGCGCCAACGGTCGAGCGCCCGGCTGCGCGTGATCGTCATCAGCCACCCCCACACCGAACCGCGCGCCGTGTCATAACTCGCAGCCTGCCGCCACACTTGCAAATAAACGTCGAGCAACACTTCTTCCGCCGTCGCCGGATTTTTGAGCATCCGCAACAACAACCCATAAACCTGCCGCTGCGTCGCATCATAAAGTTTCGTAAAAGCCGCCTGATCGCCCGCCGCGCTGGCTGCCATCCATTGACCCAATTGTTTTTGCAGCGCAGCCGTTTCCGTCTTAGCGTTCGCGCGCCGCGCCGCGCCGGTAAGAGCCGCGCCAGCACGGGCAGGTTGTGGGGTAGAAAGTTGCATGATATCTCTCCTGCGTTAATCATCTGGTTCGGTTTCGCTCGCTGGCGCGATGTCAGCCACGGGGGTGACTTGCCGACTAATTTGTGTGATCCGTTCAAGGGCGGCGGCGGGCGTCAGCGCGCGCCAGTGTTCGCCGGTCTGAATATGTTCGACATCGAAGACGACCCGCTCGGCTGGCCCTGCTTCACGAATCACCCAACAACGCACCAAAAATGAACTGTACAGTTTCATTGCTTCGTCTCGCTTGCTCAGTGACACGTCATTCCCGAACATGTCAGCGTAGGCAAGTTACACAGGTCGGCTTCCCCGGTTGTTCCCGCACGCTCCAATGGCGCTTCCAGCCAGCTTCCAAATGAGTTCCAACCCTGAAGGCATTTGAGCCGGCACGGTTTAACGGCAAGCTGCACGCAAAATAATTCTTTCTGTAAATTTGAGAATTCCCCGGCTAAGGCGCGCTATACAAGATGATAGGGGTCAAGAGGAGACAACAGCTTTCAATTCAACCCAAGGCGTTGGAGGAGCGCTTGAAAGCGCGGTTCGTTGCGCAACGGATCGAACTTGGGTTCGACCGCCAACAGCACGAGTGCGTCGGCGTGCTCTTCGACGGCTTTGGCGAGCAGGTCGAACGCGCGTTCTTTTTCGCCCAAGCCGACGGCCAGGATGGCGAGGTAATAAGCCGATACATAGCGTTGCTGGCCGAGCGTTTGCAGCTTGTTGGCCACCGCCAGCGCCTCTGCACGATTGCCCGCCGTAGCCAATCCGTGGCCCAAATAGGTGAGCGTCGCAGGCGTTTCGTCTATTTGTGCGGCGCGCCGGAATTCAACTAGCGCCTGCGCGCGGTCGCCTTTCTGTTCGTAAGCCCAGCCGAGGAAGAAGTGCGCGAAGGCAAAATTTTGATCAAGTTCGAGCGTGCGTTTGAGCTGGTCAATCGCCTCGTCATAACGCCGCGCGAAATAAGGCAGCAAGCCTAGATTGGCGTTGATGATGAGCGAAAGCGGATCGAGTTGCTGAGCCTGTTTGAGTTCGACCAGGGCTTCGGCATTGCGCTGGCGATACGCCAGCAACAGTCCGTACCACTGGTGCGCCGAAGCGTAATTGCCATCCAGCGCAATCGCGCGTTTGAACGAACGCTCGGCTTCGGCGTAATTCCAATCGTAGCGCCATTGCACGATGCCCAGCGAAGCGTGCGCGGCGGCGAGTTGATCGTCGAGCGCCAACGCTTTTTCCACGGCTGCGCGCGCGCGCGGAATGGCTTCGCTCGGCGGGCGTTCCAACCCCGACAACGTATGCCAGGCATCGGCCAGCCCGACGTAAGCCAACGCGAACTGGGGATCGAGTTGGATGGCCCTGTCGAATTCCTCAACCGCGCGTTTGGTTTCCGGGATGGTGCGGCGGTTCCAATGATAGCGACCTTTCAGATAAGCCTGCCACGCTTCGTTGCTGTGCGTCGCCCGCGTTTCGCTGCGGGTGCGCTCTTCGTCGGTCAGACGCTGGCGCAACTTGCCCGTGATGTCGCGCGTGATGAGCGTTTGCAACGCCAGCAATTCCGCCGGGCGGCCTTTGTAACTATCGCCCCACAATTGCGCGCCGTTTTTTGCGTCAATCAGATCGGCCTGAATTTGCAACTCATCGCCGCGTTGCTGCACGCGCCCGGTCAGAATGGCTTGCACCTGCAACTGTTGCCCCAACGTTTGCGGATCGAATTCGCGCCCCTTGAACCGAAAGGCCGTGGTGCGCGCCAACACCCGCAAGCCCGGCAAGCGCGACAGATTGTTGATGAGGCTTTCCGTGATGCCGTCGCTGACATATTCATCACCGCCACTGTTGGTGAAGGGCAGCACGGCGAGGGCTTCGATTTGCGTGCTTGCGGGCCGCAGCCAATACCGCCACGCGCCGAACGCAGCCACGCACAAGACAATTGCGCCAACCACAGCGTAAAGCCTACGCCGCGCTTTAACCGGTGCCGCGACGGTTTCCGCGGCAACTGGCGCTTCAGCCAATAGCACCGGAGCCAGCGCCGGAGCCAGCGCCGCCGCGCTGAAATCACCGCTCGCGCGCGGCCCGCTTGCCAACGCAGCGCCTGTGAATTGCCCCGCCACAATCTGTTCGTACAACGCCGTCGTGGCCGGTTCCGGTTCGGCGTCGAGTTCCCTGCGCACGGCTTCGCGGCAGCGTTGGTATTGTTCGATGGCCTGATGGCGGCTGCCGCTGCGTGCGTAAAGCTCCATCAGGCGGCGCTGCGCTTCTTCGTTGGCGGCGTTAAAGCCGAGCAGCCGTTGCCACTGTTCGATGCTTTGGGCCGTTTGTCCGCCGCTTTCGTAAAGTTGCGCCAGATGTTCGAGCAAGCGTTGCGCCAGCCGCCGCAACTGTTCGCGCCGCGCCACGGCCCAGTCTTCGTACCGGTCTTCTTCGAGCAAATCGCCCGCATAAAGCGCCAAGGCCGTCTCGCACGCGCCGCTGTCAGCCCCTTTCAACGCCGCCGCCGCCTGTTGCTCAAAGGCTTCGACATCAATCCACAAGGCGCCGTGCAACTGCACGTGCTGCTCGTAAGTTTGCAGGAAGCGCGATTGCGCGCCGCTTTTCAGATCGGGTTCGAGCGCGCGCCGCGCCGCGTGCAAGGCTTTGTTCAGATTATTGGCGGCCAGTTCGGGTTCGAGTTCAGGCCAGAGGGCTTCCATCAATTGCTCGCGGTGCAACTGATGCTGCGGGGCGAGCGCCAGCAATTTGAGCAGGGCTTTGGCCTTGCGCCGCATCCAATGCCGTTCGGCCACCACCGTGCCGTTCACGGCGATGCTGGCCGCGCCGAGCAGCCGCAGTTCGAGTTTGTCAGGCGTTTGGGGAGTTGAATTCATCGCGCGGAAACGCTTTGCCTGTAAACGCGAAGCCCTGGTTTTTCGCCTCGGGCGTTGCCCAAAACTCAGTTGAGCTTCAGTCTGGACAGCGCGGCCAACCGGCTACTTGTTAATTGAAATTCAGCGCTTTTGCGGCAGTCACGCTGACACGTTGCCAGCGCGGCTGCCGGGGGAGGTGCCTACTTTACGCATGAGTCGCTCAGCTTCCAAACGGCTGGCCGCAACCCGGCGCTGCCGTTGGGCGGAATTCGCCCAACGGTTGACGTTGCGTGTCCTTTTTTGGAGAAGCGAATTTGGATTCCGGCTGCGGCTCAGCGCCGCCAAAAGAGCTTGGCCAACCAAAATGGCGCAGAAGCACCGGCTCCTACGCCATTGAAAATTTCTCTAGCTTGTTTGCGTTCACTTACGACAACGCGATGTCGAACTGCTCCCGCTGCACTCCCGACGCGCGCTTGATCGAAACGCCGCCGCCGTCGAGGTACGTCTCAATCTCCCGCAAGACGTCACGTTCGGATAAGCGCCAGGCATTGGTGACAGCGCAGACACGCAAAGAACACGCCGCCCGGTAACACACCGCTACTCATTTAACGTTGACCAGCAAGCCATTCGCCGCGCGCCCCTCCGCAGACAACGCCAGATTGCCATCGCCCCGCCCGCGCAAGGAACGCGGCACCCGCAGATTGACCTGATCCAACCCAACCAAGCCTGCCACCTGGTCGGCAAACAAGACTTCAGCATTCGCCCCACCCAGCGTCGCGGTCACAGCGGTCAACGAGCTGCGCCCGCGAATGCCTGTGCCAAACAGCACCAGGAACACCTGATCGCTGGCCGTGCCCAAGTCCGGCCCCAAATCAATCGGTACGGCGACAAAGCGATTCTGCGCCGCATCGAAGCGCGCCAAAGCTTCATAGCTTTGTGTGCCGTCAGCCTTGACGCGCAACACCACGCCCGAAGGCACGCCTTGACCGTTTGCATTGGCGCTGAACAACCCCGGCGCAACCGGCAAAATCTGTAGCGTCCCGGCGGACACCACACCATTCCCACCCGTGATCGTCACGGAAGCCGTTCCGGGCAACGTGCCCAGCGGAATTTGATAATTGACCTGTGTCGGCGCGACGAAAAAGAGCGGCGCGAGCCGTTCGATGCCCAGACTGTCTTTGACCAAGACCCGCGTGCCCGCCAGCGTGGTCGGCAAAGGCACCGTGGCTGCCGCTTGCGTAGCGGTCGCTAACTCTGAGCCGAATGCCGCCACGATGGATTCAGGCGCAAAGGCGGCGGCACTGAAACTGGCGGCTGAGACACTGGCGACAGCGCCGGTCGGCAAGCGATCCAATGCCGCGATTTCATTGCTCGACAGCGCCGTGTTGAACAGTCGAAGGCGCGCCACGTAGCCGCCTGACGCCTCGCCATCGCCCACATTGTCGCGAAAGAACCGCAGCGTGTTGCCTTCGAGCAGCGCGTCGCCGTTGGCGTCCACAAACGAAAATTGATTGACGCCGTTCAGGTAGACCGCCACGCCGCCCGCCGCATTGCGCGTCATTGCCAACTGCACAAAGTTATTCGCCGCGATGACGCGATTGTTACTATCGAGGTACGAGTTATTGACGCGTTTGAAGACCAAGCGGCCTTCATAACAATACAGGCCGTTCTCGCTCGTGCCATTTTTGAAATCCAGCAACCGGCGATACTCCGAGACGGCGCTCAGCGCCAACAAAGCGACCACAGTGTACGCCTGATTGGAGACGACGCCGGCGGTCGAAAACAACGCCACGCCATTGTTCGGATCGAATTTCAAGGCGCGGCGCACACGACCATCCACCTCCACATTCTCAAAGCCGTTGCCGCCCAGATTGAGCAGCACGGGCGGAAAACCTGCCGCGCTGCCGAGCGTGCCTTGAAATTGATAATCCGCCGCGAGCGCCGGCGTCGTCGCGTTCGACACGCTGAACACGGCGTTGGTTTGCGCCTCGCTGCAACCGGCTTTGCTCAAGGCGAGCGTGCCGGTGACGGCGCCGGCAGGCACGGTCACGTTGAGTTGCGTGTCGTCATTGCTGGTGAACACCGCATTGAGGTTGTTGGGAAAGCGCACGCTCGTCACGCCGCTCAAGCCCACGCCATTGAGCAAAAAACTCGCGCCCGCCGCGCCGCTGTTTTGCGCGAAGCCGCTGGGGCTGGGGCAACCGGCCTGCGCCTGCGGCAAACGATCCAGCCCGGCAATCTCGCCGCCCGCCAGCGGCGCGTTATAGATACGTAACCGCGCCACCACGCCCGCCGACGCCTCGCCATCGTTGTCACGGAAAAAGCGCAGCGTGTTGTTCGCGCCAACGCTCGCGTCGCCCGCCGCGTCCGTGAAAAAGAATTGCCGTACACCGTTGACGTAGGCCGTCACATCGCCCTCGGCGCTGCGCGTCAGCACCAACTGGGCAAAGGTGTTGGGCGCGAGAATCAGCGTGTTGCTATCAATGTAGGAGTTATTGACGCGCTTGAAGACCAGCCGGTTGTTATAGCAATACAGCCCGTTGTCGGTTGTGCCGTTTTTGAAATCGAAGAGGCGGCGATAGCCGGAAACATTGCCGAGCGCGAACAACATCACGATGGTATAGCTTTGATTGATCGCCAGCGCCGTTGTCGGCGTCAGCGATAACCCGTTGTTCGGCTCGAAATACAACGCGCGGCGCGTCACGTCGTCAATCGTCGCGTTGTCGAACGAATCGCCGCCGAGCTGCGTCAGCATAAGCGCATTGCTGAGGGAGCTATTCAGGTCATTCCGAAATTGATAATCGGCGACGAGGCCAGACGCCGCGCGGGGATCAAAAACGGCGCGCGGTTGTTTAGCCGCTATTCGGCGTAAGCCTGATAGCGCGCAAAACAAAGCGAGCAGTAACGCAATGACAAATCGTGAGCGGTTCATGTTTCCCTCTTGTTTCTTGCTGCCCAACCGGATGTTTATGGGAAAGGCAAAATTTCAACTTGTGCCGCTGGTTTCCCGCGAATCCCGCCAACCCCGGTTGGCGGGATTCAAACGCTGCGGGGTTCACGGTTGACCGGCATTTGATAGCTGCACACCTTGCCGCCGCAGGCAAGCCAATGCGCTACGATTTGCCGGAGCCTTTGCACACCGTGCAATTGCCCGAGCCTTTGCACTTTTCGCAGTCATACGGTGGCAGGATGCTGCCGTTGGAGCCGCTGCCGTGACACTTCGAGCATTTGCCCGTGCCGTGACAACCTTTGCATTCAGCCATAGCGCTTTACCCCCTTTCGCGAAAGTTGGGCGTCGTGACCACCGCTATACCGGGCGACGAAAGGTCACGACGAAATACTCCACCAGCGATTGCCGCGCGCCGAATAACATCGCCAGACAGCCTGGCTGCACGACGACGCCGATGGTGTCCACGCGGTAAAACTCCCAGCCTTGCGCCGCCTGTTCGTTGGCAACGTTTTGCAGGTAATAAGCCGCTTCGTGGCCTTGCCATTCTTTGGCCGCGACTTGAATGGTCGGCGGCAGTTGGATCATTCGGTATTCGTAATTCATGTGTACCTCCTGGATTGAGTTTGTCGGACTGATTTGGTCAGTAAACCGACGCGGCTTGAGCCAACCACGATCACCCGCAGGAATCCATTCCATTGAAATGTTTGGTTTGATCCGTCCAGCCGATTTGCCCTTTGCTGTTTTTGACCTTCACCCACCAAATGGATTGCGGTTGCTTCAGAATTTTGAAGAACGTGACATCATAAATCTCGGCCTCGCCCAGCTTCCCTTTGTACCAAACCTTGCTGCTGCCCTCGCCGAGATTGGTCAGGATGTAAACGAGTTCGCCCGTGCTCACGCGCAACCCGCCAATCGCCGTCGGCTTGAGCGCCCGCGCTTGGCCCGGTTGCGTCGTAATCACCACGCCAGTCACGCCCAACACTTTTTCACCGCGCCGCAAGGTAAAGGTCACAGGCGCATTGTTTTGCCGCTCTTGCCGAACGACGGTTGGCGCGCTGACCGTCCAACGGCGATAGGTGCAGCATTCAAACGGACAAGCGCCATGATCCTCGTAAGGGAGCGATGGCCCGACATTGCGGCTTTGCGTCGAAGCCGCCGGTTGTTGCGGCGAACTGCCTTGAAACGTTGTGGTGGCGGCGAGCCACGCAAAAACTACGAGAGCCAACGATTGATATTTCATAGCCGTAATTCCTTGAAGGATGATCTTTGTCCCGCGACTTTTCATCAGCTTGTTTGGGCGACGACATAGTTAGTCACCGACCAACCTGGCCCATTTCCAGCGAGCATCTGTTCCTAGTTCGAAAACAAGCGTTTCGGGTTTGATGGTTCGCTTTGCCTGTCTGCCACTGAAGTTCCAACAGGAGCTATCCTTGGGCCTGCAGTTCACAACTCCGCCGGTCACTGATTTCAGGATGCGCTGCCAGGGAACCAGTCCCGTATCCATGTTTCTGATCACCTGGGCGGAATTGACCTGCCCGTCTCCCGCCCACTCAAAGCCGGCGGAGATCATTGACCTTATGGCGGCGCGGTCACGCTGCTGAAGGGCGGCTCTGAATGCAGGCCAGAACGTAGCCCAATCACCTTGCTCCGGGTTAGTAGCGACATTTCCGGAAGTTCCTTTGAGATTGGTGACGCGCACTGCCTTCACGTCATAAGTTTTGCTGGCGGCAGACCACTTTGCCCCAACGTAATCAACCTTGACGCGTGTGCCGACCTTGATGTCTTGATCTCCAATGATCTGTGGGCTGTCTTTGATTTTGCCCGGGCAACCAAGACAAAAGGTGTATGTTTTGCCGCCCGCCTCGACTACCGTGGTGTCGCCATGCGCTCCGATCTCGTATTCGATGACAATCCCTGTGATAGTGGCCGCGCCAGTGGCATTTCTGGCGGCAGGCCGTTGGGCATAACTCAGCGCTGTGAACACCAATAGAACTGCAACCGCGATTTGAACGCTGCTCATTGTTCCTCCATCAGTCCGTCGTTAAAATGTTGTCAAACTAAACTGCACCCAACGAACGCAATGCTTGCAAAATCTGGAATCCAGTGGCACGCCGCTGCCACATTGCGAACATTGTCTTTCGGCAGCTTTGACTGTCTCGTACATAGGCTCGTCTTTCATGAGCTAAAGCGCACTTGCGAGGAATTTCAGCGCAAGCGAACGCAAATAAATTTTTCTCGCGATACCGGCAGACTTGGGTTGTTATTTCCATTCGCCTTGCAACACGAAGCCCGCCCAAAAATACGGCGCGGCAAACTCGCGGTCACGCCACATCTCCAACTGCGCCGCACGCAAGGCAGCGGCGGGCGATAAGCGCGGCGCGCCCAACAGGTGTTTATAAAACTTGACCATCAGCGTGGCCGAAGCGCGGTCTTCGATCTTCCAGGCGCTGACCACCACGCGCGGCGCGCCGGCGTACATAAAGCCGCGCGCCAGACTTAGCAGCCCTTCGCCTTTGACCTCTTTGCCGAGCGCGGTTTGGCAGGCGCTCAGCACCACCAGATCGGCGTTGAGCCGCAGGTTGTAAATATCGTGCAGGCGCAGGAAGCCATCTTGCGTGCGCCCTTGTGCGTCGAGCAGCGAGAGCACCAGACCCGACAGTTCGGGATGCGCGCTGTGCAAAAAGCTGTGCGAAGCGAAATGCACAATCCGGTAATCGGCGAGCGCACCGCTGACGGCTTGCACGCGGTTGGCGGCGAAGCCCGTGGCTTTGAGCGCGCGCGCGGCGGGCACGAGCGGGGCGATGTGGTCGGCTTCCCAACCGGTGTTGGCCAGACGATGAAACTGCAATGACGCACCCGTCTCGTTGAAAACTTCCGCCGCGCGCAACAAGGCACGCGAATGCGCGGGCGACACGCCGTCCGGCGGCGTTTGCAGGCGACTTGACCCGGCGGTGCGCCCAAGTTTTTGCCCAAGCTGTTGCCCAAGCTGTTGTTTGAAGCGCGGGTCATCCGTTTCAAACACCGGGTCGGCCAGCAGTGCAAGCGTTTTCGGTGCGGGCTGCCGTCCGGCCATCTCGCGGCGCAAGACGGCTAGCGTCGAAGCCGAGGGCAGATAAACAATCTCGTGTTTTACCAGCAGCGGCTCAGGCGTGGCGGAAGCGTGGCTGGCCGGATCAGGCAGCGCGCTGAAGGGAATGAATTGCAATTTGCCCTGCGCGACGATCAGCAAGCGTTGGCCGCCCAATTGCGCGGCGACGGGGCCGAGAATCATTTGGCTCAAAGCGGCGGCCTGCGCGGGTAATTCAGCCTCGGCGCGCGTGGCGCGTTGTTGCGTCTGGCGCGGCGTTTCGCCCTTCACTTCCCGATTGCGCGCGGTCAGCAAAGAGTAAACACGCGCCGCCTGCGCTTCGATCTCCGCGCGTTTTGGTAATTCGTAACTGGTCACGGCGCGCGGCGTAACGGCGAACAGATAGCTGTGCTCTTCACCCAAGGCGTATTCGAGCAGCAGGGTGTTTTCATCCAGCAATTCGTGTTGAATCTGTTCAGCCGTCAGCGGCTGCGGTTGCGTCAACACGGCATAGCGTGGGCTGACGGCACGAATGCGCGTCTGGGTTTCTTGCAATTGGCTGAGGACGCTTTTGATTTCAGCGGCCAGGGCTGCCGCCTGCTCGGCGCTGTGTTTGCCACTGAGCAAACGCACTTGATATTCGGACTTGCCGTTGAGCAACTGTTGCAACTCGCGTTCGCGCGCGAGTAACGCGGCGTCACCACCCTGCGTAAGATTCGCGCGGATTTCACCCAACGATTCCAGCAGGCTGCGCGCCGAGGCGCGTTCGCTGAGATGCAGCGCCAGCCGCGTGTCAGCCTCACGGCGCGCCGGGTTGTGCGCCGGTTGCAGCAACAGATCGAGGTAGAACTCGTAATAGTCGCGCACGCTGGCGAGATACGAAGCACGCAAATTCTGGCTGATGACGCTGGCGCGCAACGATTCGATCAGGCTGAGTGCGGTTTCGATGTCGCGGCGCGCTTCCGGCAACAGACCGAGGCTGCGTTCGGTGCGCGCCAGCAAGAAGAGCGTCTGCGCCTCGCCTTCGGGCGCTTGCACGGCGCGGTGGAGTTGCAAGGCTTGTTGCAGGCAATCGCGCGCGGTTTGGTTGTCACCCAGCGCTTGATGAACCTCGCCGAGTCCGGTCAGCGTGGCCGCTTCGCCGCTGCGTGCGCCAATCTCGCGCCAGAGGGCCAGGGCTTGCTGATAATGTTCAAGCGCCTGTGGCTTTTCAGCGGTTGCGCTGTAAAGCTGGCCGAACAATGCCAGCGCCTCCGCTTCTCCACGCCGCTGTTTATACTTGCGGCCAAGTTCGAGTGCTTCGTTCAAGCAACGCGCGGCAGCAGCGTAATCAGCGCTCTTCAGATAGACCCGGCCCAGACTCCGCAGCACATTGCCAATATCATTCGGATCATTCGAGATGCGCCACTTGGCAAGTGCTTGCTGGTAGTTTTCCGTGGCTGCGGGCAAATCACCGAGCGTGAAATAGAGATCGCCAAAGTAGTAATAAACCCGCGCCTCACCCCAAACCTCCGCAGCTTTCCGCCAGTATTCAAGCCCAAGATTGAGCGCATCAATCGCTTTCTGTATTTCCCCCAAAGCCAGATAGGCTCTACCCAAATTCGTTACCGAACCAGCCGAGCCGCGATTATGTTCGTGCTGGTTGTAATCCACCGCTTGATAAGCCTTGAACGCCGCTTCGCCGTATTCAACGGCCTTCCGCCTTTCTCCCAACAAGTGGTAACACGTAGCCATTGAGTGGAACGTCCAGCCCACGCCCCAAGTAGCCCCTTTCCCTTGCGTCTGCCAAAGCGGCAATGCCCGTTGAAAGGCTTCAAGCGCCTGCGCGTAATCGTTGAGGTGAATGTAGGCTTCACCCAGACACATCAGCGCGTTGGATTCACCATTGAGGTCTCCCAGCGAGCGAGATAAGGCGATTGACTGGTTGGAAACTTCGGCTGCCTGTTCATACTCGCCAAGCGAATTATGAATGTCAGCCAGCATTTCAAGCACTCTTCTCTCAGTCCGGGACTCGCCGGTTCGGTGAAACAACTCGCGTGCTTTCAGATAAAGAATTTTTGCTTTTGCCAGTGACTCGCTGGTGTCCAGGCCGTGATTCCGTTGCGCCTCGGTGAACGAAAGCCAGGCCCCAACACGGTCTTTGTCCTGTTCGGTGGGAAGACGTAAAGCAGTCAGCGTAAGCGCGTAGCAGGCAGGTAGCGCACTGTTGTCAGGGTTTGAACGCACGCTCATGCCGGCACGGACTTCCACCAAGTAATCACCGGTGAATTGAGCGATAGCCGACTGTGCTGGAGAATTTTGCCCTTCCACCTCGTTGTTTTCCTGCGTGCCTTCAATTCTTTTTCCATCGGGTGTAAGCAGCGTGACGCTGAAATAAAACTTCCCCGCCAAAATCTGAAGCCGCAAATTGACATACTCGCCCGCCTGCATATACACGCGATAAAGATGCGGCTGCCCACCTTCCCACGCGCGCTCGATGGTTTGGCCGGGCGCGAGCGTGGGCAGTTCCTGCTGACGGGTGAATTCATCCGCAAAAGCGCGCGGCGTGCTGGTTGCCGCACGCTCCGCAAGAAGCAGCCATCCGCAAGCAACACTAAGCGCGACGCAAGCCGTGCGGCGGACGAAGGATTTTGTAGCTTTGGCGTGGCGCATACTTTTCCCCTCGATTGACCAAAGGAACAAGAAACTGACCGGCGCGTGATTAGTTAGGGCCGCACGATCAGCAGACGATAGTCTTCCGGCGCAACATCGGCCTGCTGCGCGCGCTCAAGACGCAACGTAGCGCCCTGATTTGCCAAACGGCGTAGATCAAGTGTGACGGATAAATGCTGCCCGGCACGGCTGCGCGCGCGGGCCACGGCCAGCGTGTGATCGGTGGCATCGAGAATGCTGATGCGATAGCCGCCCGCCGTTTGTGGTTCGCGCAGCGTAAGCAACAAACTCAAGCGAGCAGCCGGTAACTTGATAGGCGCGGCTTCCTGTCCAGCGCTACTGCGGCGTTGTGCTCCGAGCGCGCGGAAATCATTCAAATCAAGGCTGACAGCCAGCAACTCGTCAGCGGCCAGCGCAGGCTTGCCCACGACTGGCGGTGATGGTTGCGCTGTCGTTGCGCCTGCGCTTTCCGGCTGTTGGTGCGCAACCGTAGCTGTGGCTACAGGCGTGGGTTGCGTTTGGCTGACTTGCACGGTGGCCGTCCGCTCCCGCCATATCCAAACAACAGCCGCCAGTAACAACACCGCGCACGCACCAGCCCAAAGCGGACGTTGCCACATCCGCCACGCGGCCAGCCAAACGCGCCACCAACTGGCCGGTTTTTGCGTGGCGCGCTGGCGACGATGCGCCACGATGGCGGCGTGGTATTCGTTGAAGCATTCCGAACAGCGGAACAGATGCGTTTGCAAATCATCGTCGGGCAGCCGTTCCGCGCGCACGACGTTTTGCAACGCGCCAGAGACGGGGCAGCCCACGCGCTGCGGATTGGGAAAGCCAGTGGCGTAACGTTGCCGCGCGTGGGCAATCAATTCTTCGGCATCGGCAAAGCTGGGCGACAAGGCCCGGTCGCTACCGCTCACGGTACCGCTTGTTTGGTCGTGCTGGTTCATCATTTTTCTTCTTACACTCACAAGAGGGCGCGGCAGGCGAAAACGCACCCGTGCGCGAAAAAAAATCTTAAGGGTGAATTGCGCGGCTGGCTCAGTCGTTGTGAAGGTTCTGTTTGATGCGCTGGATTTCTTTAGCGAGTTTGCTGCGCAGAACGTTGGCTTGTGTGCCGAGCATGCGGGCGCTCTCTTCGTAGCTGTAACCGAGCGTGAGCAGGTTGAACAGTTGTTGGGTCGCCGGGGTCATCCGGCACACGATTTCATCTATCAGGATGTCTTGCAAGATGCCTTGGTCAGGCGCGTCAGCGGCCCGGTTGGGCGCTCCTTCCAATTCGCCGTCCGCGCCATGCTCGCGTTGACGCTGCCGCAGTTCATCAAGCACCAGGCGTTCAAAGCTGGTCCAGAGATAAGCTTCAAGGTCTTTCAGGCGCGTGCGGTCTTGCCGGGAGACGGCGGCGACGGCTTTGAACAGCAGCCGCTGCCCGGCGGCTTCGTCATTGAGTTTGGCGTGGGCATAGTTGCGGGCGCGCGGCCACAGCGCGCGGGCCACCGCGTAGACGGCGGCGTCAACGTGGCCGAATGCATCGGTGTAACTTTCGTCTAGTTCGGGCCAATCGGCTGCTTCGGCATTCATGGCAGTTTGTTGAAGAACGAGATTCTGCTTGCTTGAACGAGCGTAAGGCGGGCTGAGTTTAAGTGCGACTGCACAACTTGGCAATCGTGCCGACAAAAAGCAAAAGGCTTGCTTGCAAACGAAACCGTCTGCAAGCAGGCCTTCTTGTTAGGACTTACGCAAAAGCGCATGGAGTTCAGGCTTCAGCCTGTGTGCGTGAACTCCAAGACAGGCTGAAGCCTGAACTCCATGCGCTTGCGCCACGTTTTTTTGAGCTTCTGCGTAAGTCCTACTTGTTATTCAGACACTGCGCCGCGCTACGACAACGCGATGTCGAACTGTTCCTGATGCACCGCCGGGTCGCTCTTGATCGAAACGACGCCACCCAGATACACCTCAATCTCCTGCAAGACGTCGCGTTCGGATGAACGCAGGGCTTTGGCCACATCGGGGTGGACGCGGAGGATGACTTCGTTGGCGTCGTCCACGTCTTTGCTGATGCTGCGGGCTTCGGCCAGGATTTCGTAGGCCACGGTTTGCGGGCTTTTGACCATGCCGCCACCGCCGCAATACGAACAGGGCGTGCACAAGGTGCGTTCGAGCGATTGCTTGACGCGTTTGCGCGTGACGGCCACGAGACCGAAATCATTGAACTGGAGAATCTTCGAGGGCGCTTTGTCGTTGCGCATCTCGTATTCGAGCGCTTGCAAAACCTTGGCGCGGTTGCGGCGTTCTTCCATGTCAATGAAATCGAGCACGATGATGCCGCCCAGATCGCGCAGGCGGATTTGGCGCACGATTTCTTTGGCGGCTTCGAGGTTGGTTTTGGTAATGGTGTCTTCGAGGCGGTTGGACTTGCCGACGAATTTGCCGGTGTTGACGTCAATCGCGACAAGGGCTTCGGTTTGGTTGATCACGATGTAACCGCCGGAGCGCAGCCAGACGCGGGGTTTGACGGCTTTGTCAATTTCGGCCTGCACGCCGTAATGATCGAGGATCGGTTCGTCTTTGGTGTACAGTTTGACGCGGTTGACCATCTTGGGGGCGAAGCGGTTGACGAAATCCACCATGCGTTCGTACTCCTCTTCGTTGTCCACGCGGATGGCCGAAAAGTCGCCGGAGAGTTGGTCGCGCAGGATGCGCTGCACCAAATCCAAATCGCGGTGAATGATGGCGGGCGCTTTGACGCGGTCGGCGCGGCGGCGCATGTCGTTCCAGGTGCGCACGAGGTATTGCATGTCGTCGCGCAACTCTTCGTTGGTGCAACCGTGCGCGGCGGTGCGCACAATGAAGCCGCCCGTGGCGCCGGTTTCGGCGCGCAGCGTGTGCAACGTGCGTTTCAAGCGCATGCGTTCTTCGTCGGTGCCGATCTTGCGCGAGACGCCGATGTGTTCGACGGTCGGCATGTAAACGATGTAGCGGCCTGGCAGGGCGACGTGCGACGTGATGCGCGCGCCTTTCTGGCCGATGGGTTCTTTGGCGATCTGGACGATGATTTCCTGACCTTCGCGCAGCAGGTCGGTGATGACCGGACGTTGAAAGCGGTTGTCGTGCGCGGCGCCTCGTGAACCGCCGTGATTGCCCGTGCTGCTACTACTGCTGCTCCGGCGTTCATACGCTGGCGCAGCGATGGGCGCAGGTGCGGGCGCGAGTACCGCCACAGGCGCGGCTTCTACGTGATCGTCTTCATGAAATTCTTCGGTGTCGGCGGTGGCTTCGGTGACGGCGCGGCGCGCGGGGAAATTGCGGCGACGCCCCCGGCCACCACGGCGCGTGGCGGCCATTTCGCCGCGGTTGCGGCGTTGGCGCACTTTGGCGCTGCCTTCGGGCATTGGCTCTTCGGCGGGCGCGGTGGGATTGAGCGAAAGCACTTCGACATCGCCCAACAATTCGACGACGCCAATCTCAGGTAAGGGCATAGGCAATTCATCGGTCACCGCCGGTAACACATCTTCAGTGGCAGCGGTGGCAGGCACTTCTGGCGCAGGTTCATGCGGCAATTCGCGCGTCTGACGCTCGGTTGCAAACCAGGCGGGAGCCGTCACCGGCTCCGTCACGGCGACGAGCGCACCGGCTTCGGCACGCACAAGCGCGTGGTGTTCCGGCTCAGCGGCGTCAGCCGCCGCTGCACTGCCAGCTTCAACGGGTGCGTCGGCCAGCGGGGCGGTCGGCGCGGGTTCGGGTTCTTCTTCGTCGCGAATGCGCTCAAAGCCCGCCGGCAAATCAAGCGAACCGGTCAACGAACCGACCGTGACATCCGGCGTTGGCTCGACTTCCAACACTGTGGTGCGGAACTCTTCGGCGCGCACCTGTTCGGCGATGCGTTCCTGCATCATGGCATCTTTGAGCATCTCACCAGCCTCGGCCTCGTCGTCCCGCTCGTCATCCATGATGCGTTCAAACGGATTGTGATGAACGATCACGACAGGCTGCTGCTGAACGGCGGGAGCGGCTGCCTCGCCGTGCGTTGCGGTTTCGGCGGTCTCGGCGACTGCGACCGATTCCAGTTCAAAGGTTTCCATGGACTCCGGGGCCTCCGGGGTTTCAACTTCGGCGGTCTCGGCGCCGCCACGGCGGGGACGGCGGCGGCGGCGGCGGCGGCCTTGGCCTTCTTCGCCTGACGCATCTTCGGGCGCGCCTGATTCTTCCGAGGTGTCGGCCAGGGCTTCGACTTCGGGCGCTTCTTCGACCACTGGCGCGGGAGCTTCCAACGCCTCTTCCGGTTCGGTATAGCGCAATCGGTTGCGGCGGCGCTGGCGGCCATCGCGCGGACGCGCCTCAGCGCTGGGTTCCTCGTCTTCCTCGCCATTGAAAGCCGTGACCGAGCCAGTCGTAATAATTGTGCCGAGGCCTGCGGCGGTCAGCATTTCATCGCCGGGGGCGGGTTCGATCTCCGGCTCTTCGGCGAGGTCTGCGATGTGTTGCATGGCGACGGCGGCGAGTTCGGCATCACGGTCGGCATCACGATCGGCATCACGATCATCTACGGCGATGCGGTCAACTTCATAAGCGGCCTCGCGCGCTTCGCGGGGTTGGCGTTGCTGGCGTTCGCGGTATGACGCGGTGGTAATCGGCGGGCGCGGATCCTTTGCCGGTGGCGCCAGTTGCAGTGGTTGTTGCGGTTCGCGCGCGGCGACTTCGTCTTCGTCGAGTTCTTCTTCATCAAAGAAGTCTGAGACGTAGAGGAAGGAATCGCGTTCGAGGCCGATGTCCACAAAGGCGGATTGCATGCCGGGCAGGACTTTCATCACCCGGCCTTTGTATATGTTGCCGACGATGCCCTGGTTTTCATCGCCGCGTTCGACGTAAAACTCAGTCACGACATCGTCTTCGATAATGGCGATCTTCTTTTCGCGTCCGTTGACGCTGACGATCAATTCTTTCGACATTCGGTTCTCCTCTGCGGAAGCAGTTTTAGCACCGGATTGAGGCAGCAAAAGGTTTGTTGCGGCCCGGCCTAAAACCGGAGTCAAGCTTGGGTTGGCTGGCTGGCAGATAGTCGGAGGGCTGTCAGGGGTTGAAGCAAGCGGTCGTCGCTGACGACTCGCGTCACGACGACTGTTGGATAAAACCGGCGCAGAGAAAACGGAGCGGCGCGCCAGCAGAGCGTGAGACCGGGCGCGGCACGACGGTGTGTTAAGGGTCGTGCGCGCAAATTCTGTGTCGCCTGACGCGACAACGCTCTGCCAGCGCAGCCTCTCCCGATTGATCTTTACCGGGGAATCTTCAACTGCCGCCGAAGCGGCAAAACCTGAGTAAGACCTCTGACGCTGACCGGCTTGCGCAGCGCAAACCGGCTTGCCAGCGTGATAGTGACCCAGGTGCGCGGCGGCACTAAATCCGCGCCACCAGGGCCGTGTCGCAGTTGGTCTTTGGGAACGCTGTGGCGGTGACTGGCAAGGCTGACGTGGGGACGGAATTGCAGTGGCCTTCCGTGCTCAACGTATACCTTCAATTCACGAAGCGCCGTAAACGCACATTCATCGCCAGCCCCAGCCCAAAAAACGTGGCCAGCACCGACGATCTGCCGAAACTCATGAGTGGCAGCGGGATGCCCATAATCGGCAAGAGCCGCACAACCATCCCCACACTGACGGTGACGTGATAGAGCAGCAGCGCTGCGTAACCCGCAATGAGTAATAACCCCGTGCGGTCGCGCGCTTGCCGGGCGATTTGGAACAATCGCAGCACCATCAAGAGATACAACACCATCAGCGCAAAGCTGCCCAGAAACCCGGTTTCTTCACTCGCAACGGCAAAAATGAAATCTGTGTGAACTTCGGGCAAAAACCCGTAGCGTCCCTGTGTTCCCTGACCAACGCCTCTTCCCCACAGTCCGCCCGACCCCACGGCAATCTCGGATTGATCGTTTTGATGGCGGTAACGTTTCTCCGCCAATTCGGGCCAATAGACTGCCAAGATGCGTTGCGCTTTGTAATCCTTGCTCGCCTTGACGTGCGGGACGGCCAGCACGACGACCAGGATGAGCGCCACCGCAACTCCGGCGACCCAACTCCAGCGCACTCCGCACAGGAACAAGATCGCCGCAAAGAAAGAGGTGAAACTAAGTGTGCTGCCGGTGTCGTGTTCGAGATACACAAGCACCGTCGGCACGATCCAAATGGCGGCTGCCATCAGGACTGTCCGCAGTTTCAGCGGACGTTCGCGCACGTCGGACAAAAAGTGCGTCAGCATCAGCAAGGTAAACAGCTTGGCCGGTTCCGAAGGCTGAAATTTGACAAAGCCCAGGTTGAGCCAGCTCTTGTTGCCGTTGACTTCGTAGCCCAAGGGTGTGAGCACGAGCAACAACATCACGATTCCGACGGCGTAAAAGTACGGTGCCGCCGCGACAATGATGCGGTAATCACGCATCGTCATCACGAACAGCAGCACGATGCCAGCGGCAATTCCCCACAATTGATTGCGCCACAATCCCGGCTGCGGCTCGGAACTGGAGATTTCGAGTACGCCGAACAGCGCAATCGCCAACGCCATCCCGAACAACGGCCAGTCAAAATCATCAATTGTGCGTTTGGAAATGCCGAACATAGTGGTCAGTGGTCAGTGGTCAGTGGTCAGTGGTCAGTTGCCTGCAATTGGACACTCATTGCCAATCACTGACCACTGACCACTGACCACTGGTTCACTTCTTTGCCAAGTCCGCCTTGGGCGCCAGATCGGGGTGCGTGCGGCGGACGTAATCTTCGTAAATCGCTTTCGCGCGGGGGGCCGATTGGCGGCCACCGCGCCCGGCGTTTTCAGTCAGGATGACCATTGCCAGTTCAGCCTTGTCGCGCGGCGCAAAGCTGATGAACCAGGCATGGTCATTCGTCGCCTTTGTCATGCGGTCGTTAGAGGTGACTTGCGCAGTGCCAGTCTTGCCACAGACATCAAAGCCGGGCACAGCAGCGGCGGTGCCCGTACCACCCGCGTTGACGGCGCGCCACATGCCTTGCTTGATGATGTCGTGAAACTCGGGCGCCATCGGCACCTCGAATGGATTCTTGTCGGAGTATCGAGCTTCAGGTTGCGGGCTGCCGTTGCGGGCCACGCCTGCGCCCGCGCGCAGCAACAGATGCGGCGTGTGCATGTGGCCGCCATTGGACAGCACCCCGACATAACGCGCCAACTGAATCGGGGTCGAGGCGTTCTGCCCCTGACCGAAGGCCGAAGAGGCCATGTCGTAATCGGTAAAGCGGGACTCGCGTTGAAACATTTTCTCGTCGGCTTCGGTCCAGGGTGTTTCCTGCACGCATTTGTCGCGCGCCTCGCCTTCCAGGCCTTCTGCTTCGCAACGTTTGCGGATCGCACTTCTCACGATGCCGCGCGCATAGCTGGCCTTGGTTGTCGGGGTCGGCGCGATACCTCTGGATTCATTGGGCAAATCAATGCCCGTGCGATGACCGAACTGAAAGATGTTGACCCATTTCTCAAAGCGCTCCGGCCCCAGCTTCAACCCAAGCCGGTAAAAATAACCGTCGCACGAATGCTGAATGGCGGTCACGATATCCGGCATCCCCATGTGCGAGAGCGAGTTCATAAAATAGTTGCCGAGTTGAATGCCGCCGTCCTGCACCCGGGAACTGCTGGGCGTGATGACGCCTTCGTTCAAAGACGCCGTCGTCGTGAACAGCTTCCAGGTCGAGCCGGGCGGGAACTGACCCTGTATGACGCGGTTGTAAAGCGGCTTGTCCGGGTCTTCCTGCAACTCCCGAATCTCTTCTTTGCCTTCCTGTGTCTTGGCGCGTTGCGAAAAGGTGTTCGGGTCGTAGGCCGGATGGCTAACCATCGCCAGCACTTCGCCATTGTTGGGATTAGTCACGACAATCGCGCCGCGTCCGGCGGGCATGGTATCTGTCTGTTCCTCGGCGGTCTGTTGAATGTCCAGATCAAGCGTGCTGTAAAGATCGCGCCCCTGAATCGGATCGGTGCGATCAATCTCTGAGATGATACGGCCCCGGCTGTCCACCAGCACACGGCGTTCGCCATCCTGCCCCATCAAAATGTCGTTGTAGGTAAGCTCGATGCCGGACTTGCCGACGATGTCGCCGAGTTTGAACCCCTTTTCCTTGAAGTACTGGCTTTCGGGATTGTTCAGTTGCTTTTTGCTGACCTCGCCCACGTAGCCAAGCGCATGCGCTGCCAATTGACCAAAGAGATACAGCCGCTGCGGCGCTTCTTCAGCGCGAATCATCGGATAGTCGAACTGATGCGCCTCGACCCAGGCGACATCGGCAGGCGAAGCCTGTGTTTTCACGACGATGGATTCATAATTGGGTTCATACTTGGCCTCTTCAAAGCGGCGCTCCATCCATTCGCGCTCGATGCCCAGTTGTTCCGCTAGCAGCGTGGTGAATTCTTCGTAGCGATTGCCGACATCTTTTTTGCTGAGCACGATGTTATAGGCGGGCTGACTGGTCACCAGCACGCGCCCGTGGCGGTCATAAATTACCCCGCGCCGCGCGGGGATCGGCAGAATGCGAATGCGGTTTTGATCGGCACGTTCGGCATACCCCTCGCCATTCATCACCTGCAACCACCACAAGCGGCCAATCAAGACCGCAATGATGAGCAGCGCCAGATAAATCACAAACTGCATCAGCACGCCCGCCCGCCGCAGATCATCCAGCGAATCGAAGCCGCGCTCTTTGACGATTAAATCTGGCTGTTTGATTGGGGTCATACGTCTTCCCAACTATCTTTTAGCCAACTAAATCTCGGCCAACTAAATCTTGATCTTCTTGCTGATAAACCGCCGCCGCCGCATGCCGCGCAACGCCGCCGTGCGCCGTGCGCCCAGGCGCGTGGTAGTTTGAAACACATTATCCAGCAGCACGAAAAACGGAATCGCCGCCAGCAAATTGCCAATCAGGCCCATGACCAAAATGGCCAGCAGGCTTTCCTGTCCCGTTAAAGACGCCAAGGGGAACCGCAGGATTTGATAACCGATTAGTTGGACGAGGATGTTGATGAGGCTGGCCGCCGCAACCGTGGCGATACGGACGGGCAGATTGTCCAACACAATCACGGAGGAGATGCGATCTGCCAGGTACCCGGCTAATAAATAGGCGATGCCACTGATGGCAATGACCTGCCCGCCCGCGCTGAAATCCTTGATGACTCCCGCCAAGATGGCCGTCCACAAGGTCACCTGGTGTTCGCGTTGTTGCAGCCCGAGATAAACCACCACCAACAGGAGCCAATCTATGTGACGCAGCCCCGGATTGATGTATTGGGCGAGGGTAATTTGCAGGAACGCGGCTATCAGCAGGCTGGCGCCAATCTTGAGATTCCGCGTCGAACCTAATGCGTTTTTCTCCAATCGCGTCTACTTTCAGACCTTAGACTCCCGACCGCTGACTTCAGACCCGATTTGCTGCGCACCGTTCGCCGGCTTGCAGCCAGCAAAAGGTCTAAGGTCTGAGGTCTAAGGGCTTCAGGGCTGCGCTTCACCGCGCCGTCGCCCTGGTAGTTTTTCCTGTTGTTGTTTCGCCGTCTCTTGTTGGACAAGTTCGTCCACCTTGGCGCGAATCTGATCTTTCGGCACCTGCAAGACGGCGACGACATCCAATTTATTCAACGGCGCCGCCGGCTCGATTTCGAGTGTCTGCGGCACACCCGGAGCACCCGGCGTCAACCGTACTGTTCCCAGCGGCAACCCACGCGGGTAAAGGCCATCCTGCCCAGAGGTAATGACCGCCTCACCCGCGGCGACCTTGTCGGCGGGTCCCACAAAGCGCATTTCACAGAGCACGTTGTTTTTGCCCTTGATGACGCCAATCAAGCGCGTGTTGACCAGTTGACCGATAATCGCGCCCGCGCCGTGCCGTTCATCCGTGATCAACAAAACCCGTGAGGCCAGCGGCCCGGCGAAAACCACGCGGCCCACCAAACCTTCCGGCGTCACCACGGGCATGTCTTTTTGCACGCCCGCCAACGTACCCTGATCAATCACGACCGTGTTAAACCAGGCGGTGGCGTCACGCCCGATCACGCGCGCGTCCAGGGCCGGATAATTCAAGCCCGAACGCCATTTGACGAAAGTGTTGAGTTGGTCGGCCACTTTGGCTTGGTCTTGCGATTCAAGGAGCTTTTGGTTGAGTTGCGCCACTTGCGCTTTCAACTGTTCGTTCTCAGCCCGCGCATCGCGCAACGCAAAGTAGCGATTTCCGATCTTGCGAAACGAACCCAACCCATTCGCCAGGAAGAATTGGAAAGGATAGAGGATGGTGCTGACCACCACTTGCCCCACATATAATTCCGGGTGACTCGTGGTGCGATTAAACGAGACCGCGACTAAATGCAGCGCCAACAGCACGGCCAGCGTCCTCGTCGCATCCTGTTTAATCTTGTCTACGAACTGCACGGATAAAAGTAGTCAGTAGTCGGTAATCGGCAGCTTGGACGTGATTCGTGACTGACTACCGACGACTTCAGCTTATGACGGCAAGGTGGCGCCATCCCAGCGCACGCGCCGCAAAAGTTCAAAATCCGAGAGCATCGTGCCGGCCCCGAGCACGACCGAAGAAAGCGGGTCTTCGGATTGCGAAACCGGCAGGCCCGTCTCGCGGCTCAAGCGTGAATCGAGTTTCTTAAGCAGCGAACCGCCGCCCGTCAGCACGATGCCACGATCCACGATGTCGGCGGAAAGTTCCGGCGGGGTGCGTTCGAGCGCCACACGCACTGCATTGATGATCGTCGCCACCGAATCGGAGAGCGCCTCGCGGATTTCCTCATCGGTCACGACAATGGTTTTGGGAATGCCTTCGATCAGATTGCGGCCTTTGATTTCCATGCTCAGGGGCGTATCCACCGGGTCAGCCGAGCCAACTTCCATCTTGATTTGCTCAGCGGTGCGCTCCCCGATCAATAGATTGTATTTGCGCTTGATGTATTGCGTGATGGACTCGTCCATCTCGTTACCCGCCACGCGCACGGATTTGGAATACACAATGCCCGAGAGCGAGATCACGGCGATGTCGGTCGTGCCGCCGCCGATGTCCACGATCATGTTGCCGTGAGGCTCGGTGATCGGCAGCCCCGCGCCAATCGCGGCGGCCATCGCCTCTTCGACCAGATACACTTCCGAAGCCTTGGCGCGATAGGCCGAATCTTCGACGGCGCGCCGTTCGACTTGCGTGATTTCCGACGGAATGCCGATGACGATGCGCGGACTCACCCAGGTCTTGCCGTTGTGGGCTTTGCGAATGAAGTACTGCAACATCTTTTCGGTGACTTCGAAATCGGCGATCACACCGTCTTTCATCGGGCGGATGGCGACGATGTTGCCGGGCGTGCGGCCCAGCATCTCTTTGGCCTCTTTGCCGACGGCTTCGACTTTGTGCGTGACTTTATTGATCGCGACGATGGAGGGTTCGGAGACGACGATGCCCCGGCCCCGCGCAAATACCAAGGTATTTGCCGTGCCCAGGTCAATCGCCAGATCGCTGGAAAACAGACTGAAGATCGAGCGTAGGTTCATTGAATTTGGTCTGTGAGACTGGCCGGGTCAGCCAATGCATCGGATTGAATTGCCGTCAGCCTCTCTCCCCTTCAAACAAAGCTTTGATCCGGACGCATCGTTCAGTGCGCCCAGGTTACCGTGACCGGATTGCTTCAACGTTTCGGCGTGTGCTGTCTGTTCTTGGTTGGGTGCCAACGCGGATCAGGCCAACGCAGATCAAATTCGATCTGCGCCACGGAAAATCAATCGGCGAACGTCACATTATATAATTGCCGGGCGGGAGGATACCGCAAAAGCCCGAATTGTTGAAGTGGCACCCGGATAAAAGTTTCACCCTCCCCAGACCGCGCTGGGAAATTTCCCGCTCACCCCTAGCCTAGCGTCAACAAACGCGTCTGTCAGCGTGGAGAGCAACACCGCTGGAACCGTAACGGCAACAAGGGGAGCAAGGGCATGCCGTTTTAGGCAGGATCAATAAACCTCGTGCGGATTAGTCGCTTTAACCATTAGCCCGGTCACTCGCAAACTAGCACAGGCACGAAAACGCTTGCAATACGATTCTTACCGAAAGCCCATTAATGCCGACTACGCCGCAAGGCCAGCATAAAAATACTGGGTAGTGGCTCAAAGAGGAGAAGTCTGGCCGCGGATGAACGCTGGAAAAACGCGGAGCAGTCCTGTTAGCCAATTGAATTGATCTGCGTCGGTCTGCGGCGTGGCTCTCTCCCCATTGACCCACTACCAAATACTGAAGAGCCACGCTCCTTTCACGTTCAAAGGCGGCCTGGCTCCCCCTCAAGCTCGCCTCAGGCGGACAACAATTACTTGCTGAAATCCACCTTCGGCACTGTCTTGGCGCCCTCTTCCGCTTTGAAAAACGGCTTGTCCTGAAAATTCAACATCCCCGCAATCATCACCGTCGGGAAGGTCTGGCGGGTCGTGTTATACGCTTGCACCGCTTCGTTGTAATCCTTGCGC
Organism: Acidobacteriota bacterium; assembly: GCA_016196035.1. Classification (NCBI taxonomy): domain Bacteria; kingdom Pseudomonadati; phylum Acidobacteriota; species Acidobacteriota bacterium. The sequence continues at coordinate 78,718 of JACPYM010000099.1, forward strand.
GCGATGGCCAGACGGTTTTCGGTGCCCGCGAGTTCGTCCTGTAACTTCAAAAACTGCGTATCTGATTTCAACTGCGGATACTGTTCGACAATCGAAAGGAAGCGTCCGCCTGTGCCCAGGATGCCGCCGCCGCCGCCGCCACCGCCAGGGATGAGACCGGCTTTGCGTGCAACAGCGGTCATCTGATTGCTGGCGTCCATTTTCTCTTCGGGTGTTGCAGTCGTGGATTGAATCTTCGCGCGCGCCTCAGCGATTTTGGTGAAAACGCTCTCTTCCAATTTGACGTAGCCTTTGACCGCATTGACCAGGTTCGGAATCAGATCGGCGCGCCGTTGCAAATTATTTTCCACCTGCGCCCATTTGCCATCCACTGCGTTGCGCGAGGCGACCAGCCCGTTATATTTCCCCGCCACCCAACCACCGAGGATTAACACGATCACCAACAACACTGCTAACACACCGAGTATCGCTTTTCCCATAGCTTTGCTCCTTTTGAACAAGTAACTCAAAACCAAATGGCACAGGGCAATCGCAAGACATCAGCGCTCCCCATTTTTTGATTTTTGCCTTTTGATTTTTGATTTTTGATTTCCAGTCTCACAGCTTGTCCACTGCCGCAATGATCTTGCTCAGGCAGTCCACATAGCTGGCGAAAAGGTCCTGCGCTTCGACTTCCAGCAACTGCACCGGTTCATCGCGCAGGCGCAAAATGCGTTCGAGTGGGGAGAGATCAAGCTCCAACCGTTCACCAACCCGCCGCACCGTCGCCAACCGGCCCAAAGGCGGCACTTCACCAAGCATATCCAGGATAGGGCGAATGTAACGCACAAAGCTGACAATGCTCTCGGTCATCAGCCGCGCCAATCGCTCAACTGAGCCGCCTTCGGGCAAATAAAGCGAGCGCAGGCGCAACAGTTTGCCGCGCAATTCATATTCGATCTGCGCGCGTAGATTATCTTTGGCGGCCTCGCGTTCGGCGATCAAATCTTCGCCGTGCAAGACGCGGTAGGCCCGTTTCAAATGGCGAAACTCGACAGCAAACACATCCAGCGAATCCACAAATTCCTGCCGCGTAAAAAACACCGGCAGCGGGAAGCCCTGCGCCACCCACCCACGCGCCGCCGGACGGGCCTTGCTCAATTCAGCCACGCCGAGTTGGTTCGTCACCACCAGCGTCAAATAATCGCCCGGCTTCACATTGCCCGGCGCGGCGATGGCCGAGCCATACGCGACCACGGAAACCAGCTTGTCCCCCAGAGCCGCGCGCAACTGATTGACCAGTTCGTTGAATTTGTCTTCCATGCCAGACCTCAGACCTTAGACTTGAAACGCCAAGGTATTAGCCACACTCGAATTACCAGCTATCGCTCGCGCCGCCACCGCCGCTGCTGCCGCCGCCAAAGCCGCCCCAATCGCTGCCACCGCCACCGCCACTATCACCGCCGCCCCAACTGCCGCCTCCGACCGAGCCGCTGCCAAACCCGCCGCCGCCGCTGTTCCAAATCATCGGCGCAGCGTGCCAGCCGGAGCTGCGGCGTCCGCCGCCCCCGCCGCCACGGCGTGCCAGCATAATCATCAGCAGGATAAAAATGATGACCGCGATGAAAATACAAATGACGCCGCCTACGACCTGGCCGCCGCTGACATCAGCGTCCGGCTGCGGCGCATAGGCGTATTGCCGGTCAATGCCTTCAACCGAGATGTTCCACTTCTGCGCCAGCGTATCCACCAGCGTGCGCACGCCGACGGTGATGCCCTGCGACCACTGTTTCTGTTGAAAGTAAGGCCGCATCCGCCGCAACATTTCGCCCGCCAAACCGTCGGGCAGATCGCCTTCCAAACCGTAGCCGACTTCGAGCCGCGATTTCTTATCGTTCGGCGCAATCACCAGCAGCGCGCCTTTGTCTTTGTGTTCGCCGCTTTTGGCCCCGATGCCCCAGGCGCGATAGAGTTCGTTGGCGTAATCCTCGACCGGGCGTTCGTTGAGCGACGGCACGGTGACAACGGCGATTTGCGCGCCCGAACGTTTTTCAAAATTGAGCAGGATCGTTTCGAGCTGCTGTTTCGTGCCCGCATCCAGCACGTTGGCAAAATCGTTGACGTGGCTGGTATAGGCGGGGAATGGTGGCTTCTGTTGCGCCGCGCCTGGCGACACGCCCGCCAACACGGTTAGCAAAACAAGCACCGCGTTTAGCAGCAAAACCGGCTTGGCAGGTGATTTCATCGGGGCACCTTATAGCGGAGAGCGGCAAAGGTGTCAATTAATGCTCCGGTAAAGCCTGGGTACGCACCGCTTCCAGCGTGCAGTCGTGGCAGCGAACGGATTGATGCTGAAAGGAACCTCTTCGGACTAATTTCGTCTGACGCCACGGCTGCACGCGGGGAAGCGTGCGTACCCAGGTTAGCCGCAAACCAGCTTCACCAACGTCCGCACACCCACCGCCGTCGGCCCCACGCCCAGATGCGGTTTGCCGTTTTCGTTCCAGGCAGTGCCTGCGATGTCCAGGTGCGCCCAGGGCGTGTCTTCGACGAATTCGCGGATGAAGTACGCGCCGGTGATCGTGCCGGCCTTGCGCCCGCCGATGTTTTTGATGTCGGCGATCTCGCTCTTGATCTGTTCGCGGTACTCTTTGTCGAGCGGCAGTTGCCAGTACTTTTCGCCCGTCGCTTTGCCCGCCGCGATGATGGCGTCCACCCATTCCTGGTTATTGCCGAGAATCGCCACGTAAACATCGCCGAGCGCAATCGAAACCGCGCCGGTCAGCGTCGCCAAATCCACGATCTTCGTCGCGCCCAGTTTGCGCGCGTAAGCCACGGCGTCGGCCAGGATCAAGCGGCCTTCGGCGTCGGTGTTGATGACTTCGATGGTTTTGCCGGTCATGGCTTTGACCACGTCGCCGGGCCGTTGCGCCTTGCCGCCGGGCATGTTTTCGACGGCGGGGACGATGCCGAGCACGTTAACGTTGGGTTTGAGTTGCGCAATCGCGCGCATGGCTGCCAGCGTCGTTGCGCCACCGGCCATGTCGTATTTCATTTTCTCCATCCCATCGGCGGGCTTGATCGAAATGCCGCCCGTATCGAAGGTCACGCCTTTGCCGACGATGGCGATAGTTTCATCCGACGCTGCCGCAGGCTTGTAACTCAGCACGATCAACTTCGGTGGTTCAACGCTGCCTTGCGCGACGCCGAGCAAAGAGCCCATGCCCAATTCGCGCATACGGGTTTCATCCAGCACATCCAGTTCGAGGCCGAATTCTTTCGCCACCTCTTCGGCTTTTCCGGCCAACGCGGTTGGCGTGATGATGTTGCTCGGCTCGTTGATGATGTCGCGCCCGAAATTGGCGGCTTCAGCAATGATGCGCCCGCGTTCAATGCCTGCGGCCAGAGCCGCCCCGTCGCCATTTGCCAGCGTCAACGAATCTACCGGCGTATCGTCATCTTCTTTCTTATTCGTGTGGTATTTGTTCGGCTCAAACAGCGACCAGAGCGCGCCTTCCGCCGCCGCTTGGGCGTGTTCGCCGACCACCGCGCCGCGCAAAGCAAACGCGATATTACGCGCCTTCTTTTTGCGCAACGCCCGCGTTGCTGTCCCGGCCAGCTTGCGTGTTGTGTGCGCGTCGAATTCGGCCTCTTTGCCCGCGCCCAGCAACAACAATCGTTTGGCTTTCACATCGCCGGGGCTGGGCAGATAGGCCGATTCGCCCGCCTTGCCGGTGAACTCGCCGGTCTCAAGCAACGAAGCGATTGTCCCGCCAGTGCGTTGATTCAATTCGCCCAGCCAGCCTTCGTTGGCCTTTTCGCCTTCGTAAACGGCGACGGCCAGCGCGTCGCATTCGATTTCAGAATAGTGCTGTGAACTCGCTTTGATTTCCATTCAATGATGTCCTCTCGATGATTTGCTGTCACTGCTCTCTTTGACGCGCAGCGTCTTTGGAGTGCGCGCGGCACAGGCCGCCGCTTTAGTAGTCCTTTGACTTGTAGCTAACGAAGGGCATACCAAAGCGGCGGCCTGTGCCGCGCGCACTCCAAAGGCTTCGCCACCTTCTTTGTTTCTCCTCCTCAATCTTCCCGCATGCGATTTTTCATGGCTGCGCGGGCTTCGCGGTCTTGCGTTTTCTTCGCTTCCTCGGCGCGTTTGTCATAGAGCTTTTTGCCTTTGGCGATGCCCAGTTCGCATTTGATCAGGTTGCCTTTGAAATAGAGCTTGGTCGGCACAATCGTCAGGCCTTTTTCCTGAATCTTGGATTGCAGCCGGATGATTTCTTTTTTGTGCAGCAGCAAGCGGCGGTCACGATCAGGGTCGTGATTCTCCCGGTTGCCGTGCGAATAGGGGCTGATGTGCGCATTCAGCAACCAAGCCTCGCCATCCCGCACCAACGCGTAAGCGTCTTTCAAATTGACCCGCCCGGCACGCGCTGATTTGACCTCGGTGCCGGTCAACTGAATGCCCGTCTCGTAGGTTTCCAGGATGAAATAGTTGTGATAGGCCTCTTTGTTGGTGGCGATTGCTTTGATTGCCTGTGTCTTGTCTGTCATTCAATGCAACTCTTCCTAGAATGAGGAAGAAGAGATTACAGAACAGACAGAAATAACGGAACACACAGAACCTCATAGCCAAGCTGCTCTCCGTCTGTTCGGTTATTTCCGTCTGTTCCGTAATCTCTCTTTCATTCGTTACGTTATGTTTCGGCTTTGAGTGGGCGCTCCATCAATTCCAGTTCCAATTCGCGCGGCGTCTTACCTTCATACAACATTTGATAAACGCCTGTGGTAATCGGCATCTCGACGTTTAGCCGCTGGGCCAACAAATAGGCCGCTTGTGCTGTCTTGACGCCTTCGGCGACTGCGCGTGTCTCACTCAAAATTTCAGTCAGTGTGCGCCCGCGTCCCAATTCAAACCCGACGCGGCGGTTGCGCGACAATTGGCCGAAGCAGGTCAGCACCAAATCGCCCAAGCCCGCCAAGCCCGCCAGTGTTTCAGACCGTCCACCCATTGCCACGGCCAGCCGCGTCATTTCGGCCAGCCCTCGCGTCACCAGCGCCGCCGCGCTATTGTAGCCCAGCCCCAGCCCATTCACCGCGCCGGTGGCAAGCGCCATGACATTTTTGAGCGCGCCGCCCAGCTCAACGCCAATCACATCATCGTTGGTGTAAACGCGAAAGCGCGGCGCGGCAAAGGCTGCTTGCACGGCGGCGGCGGCGGCGCTTTCACGCGCAGCCGCGACGATGGCGCACGGTTCATCGCGCGCGACTTCGTGGGCGAAGCTCGGCCCCGACAGCATGACGTAACGCGGCGCAAAGCGCGGTTGCAACGTCGCGCTCACAACTTCTTCCATCCGCTGTTGCGTTTCAATCTCAAGGCCCTTGGTGGCATTGGCAAAGATCATGTGCGGCTGGGCGTGCGGCGCGAGTTGCGTATAGACCGCGCGGCAGACGTGCGACGGCACGACCGTCACGACGATTTCCGCTCCGTGCAAAGCCGCGTCCAATTCGGCCACGGGTTCGATCTTGTTTGGCAGCACGAAGCCGGGCAAGTAAACGGTGTTTTCACGATGATGATGTAGCGCTTCGACAACTTCGCGGCTGTGCGCCCAGAGCTTGACCACCTGGCCCGCGCGCGCGGCGACCAGGGCCAGCGCGGTGCCCCAACTGCCTGCTCCGATGATGGCGACGTTTTTCATTGCTCAGCCCACCCTTGTCGAATGACGGCAGGTTAGAACACACAACGGCGGTGCGACAAGCTGAACGCTCGCCGCACCGCCGTTGTGTGTTGTTTATTCAGTTTGAAACCGGACTAGAACTTCAGCTTCAACGCGAACTGAATCACACGCGCCGCTTCCCCCGTCTGAATGATCGTTTGGGTAGTCGGCGGAGCGACCGACGCGCAGCACGTCTGACCGAACGTCGTCGCCAGAATGCTCGGCGAACCGGTTGAGGCGTCACGCGGGTTGTCGAAGTTCGTGTGGTTGAGCGCGTTGAACAGCTCCGCGCGGAAATCGAGCTTGAAGCGCTCGGTCAACTGGAACGCTTTGTTAATGCCCAGATCAACGTTCCAATAGCCCGGCGAGATAAAGATGTTGCGGCCTGAGCCGTCCGCGCCTGCGGCGGGAATGGCAAAGGCGCTGGCGTCGGCAAAGACCACCGGGCCGGCAACACCGGCTTTATCTTGCAACTTCGCTTCAACCGGCTTGATAACCAAAGCGCGTGAGTCGTGCGAGTTGTCCAAGGTTCTGACATTGCTGCGCACGGAGAACGGTTCGCCCGACATCTTGGTGTAGATGCCGTTCAGGCTCCAGCCGCCCACGATCATATTGGCAACCCCGTTATGCGGATCGAGCCATTTGCCCTTGCCAAACGGCGCTTCCCAGACGCCATTGACCGTCAGCACGTGCGTCCGGTCGAAGTCGGAACGTGCCCGCTCGTTGCGCCAGTCACGAATGGTGGTCGGCGCGCGTGAACTGGTCGTGGACAAGCCGCCGCCCGAAGACGCGCCCACCGGATCAAACGATTGGTCGTCAATGGATTTGGCAAACGTGTAAGCCATCCCGAACAGGAAACCTTTCTCGAAGCGTTTGCGCAGCGTGAATTGCGCCGCGTGGTAGTAAGAATCGCCGCCGGCGTCAATGTAGGTGATGATGCCGAACTGCTGATTCGGGCGCAGCTTCAGCGCCAGTGTCGTTTGCTCGATGCGCCCGGCGGTACTGCCCACGCCGCCCTGCTGCAATTCGGTGATCGTCGTGCCGGAATTGACGAAGGCTTGCGTGAGCGGGCCTTTCGGGCTGTTCGCAATCGTCGTCGGATAGTTGACGATAGAAATCAACTGGCCGCCGCTGCAACCCGGTTTGGTGGTATCGAGCGTCGCCGTGCCATCGGGGGTGCAGTTCTTGGCAATGTTCGCCTGCATCGCCCGGAAGTCGTTCAGGATCGGCGCGCCGTCAATCTGGTTGATGTCATAAGCCCGTTGCAGGTGCGTGCCACGCCGGCCAATGTAGGCCGCTTGCCCCACGAAGCCTTTCGGCAATTCGTATTGCATGCTCAGATTCCACTGATGCACCGTCGGCATTTGATAATTCGGATCAAAGGCCGCGACGGGCGAGGCATTGCTCAGCAAGGTGGCCGGCGGCGTGAAGAAGGATGACGGTTTGGTCGTCGGCGCCGCCAGCGCCAGCGGGAAGCCCTCGCCAAGACGCTTATCCGACGGCACTGCCGCACAACCCGGCGTGGGCGCGATGCCGACCGTTGACACACAGGTCGTGACCAGTCCCGGCGGGCGGCCCATGACCGCCGTCACCTGGAATGACGAGACCGGATCGAAGGCGATGCCGTAACCGCTGCGAATCACGAACTTGTTGCTCTTGCCCGGACTCCAAGCAATGCCCAGGCGCGGGCCAAAGGCGAGGTCGTGATCGCCGTTATAAAAGCTCTTGCCCTTGCCATACGTTACCAATCCCTGTGAACCGTCAATTGGCTGCTGGGCGATGTAGACACGGCCAGCGGCTTCTTTCGGTGTGCTATTCAGCTCCATGCGCACGCCATAGTTGATGGTCAGATTCGGACGCAGCTTCCATTCATCCTGCCCATAAGCGTTGTACTGCTTGATGCGCGTGCCTACGTCAAAGAGCGAGACCTTGCCGTTGGCGACGAAGGGCAGGAAGGTATCGCTCTTGATGTCGCCGATGAAAACCTGGGTCAGCCGCGCCGGAATGCCCAGCACATCGTTGACCGTACCGCGCAGCCGGGTCAGGTCGGTCGCATTGATGCCCGTCGTCGCGCCCAATGTCGGCGGCAAGACCGTGGCGCTGAACGAAAGCGAGGGCGTCACGTTGATGCCGCCCGGCTGGCCGCGTTGATCGTTGTGCTGATAAAACCGAATGTTGAGGCCCGCGCCGATCTGATGCGCGCCATGCACGATGCCCACGTTATCCAGCAGTTGCGGCGTCGTCACGCCCCGCGCCGTGCGCGGCGTATTGATAAAGGGCGTGCTGGCGTTATTGAAATTTCCGCTATTGGCAAACGGCAGCGTATTCGGGAAATCCGGATTGGCTTCGCCTTGCGTGAAGAGGAAGAAGAAGCGCGAAAAGCCAATGATCAATTCATTGTTGATCGAGGGCGTCAGTTGCGAACGCCAGCCTAACGAGAGGTTTTTCGACGCGCGGTAAACTTCGCCGAGCGGCGCGAAACCGGGGAAGACCTGCGGGCGGCCATTGAGCGGGTCGCCCTTGCGGGTGTTCTGATCGGCATAGAGGAAGCGGCCAAAGATGGAATTTTTGGCGTTGAGCGTGTGGTCAATGCGCGCCGCCCAATTCGGCCCTTGATTTTCTGTCGGCGGATTCCAGGCGTAAGTCGCCGTGTTCAACCCATCGCCGACTGCATAATCGTTCGGCTTCGGATAGGAACTGAACAGCTTGGCGACGGTCGGGTCAATCCCGATTTTGCGCGGGTCATTGGCAAACATGTCGTAACTGGCGACGCAGTTCAGTTCAGTCGCGCTGACACAGTCATGCACGCCGGCGGCATACGCGCCCGTGCGCCGGTCAACCAGCAAGGGGCTGTTATTGGTGATTGCCACTCCATTAATCCTAAACGGATTGGCCGCATCGGCTTTGAAGTAGCGGTATTTGCCCGCCAGTGCGCTTGGTGTGTAAATCGTCGGAAAACCAAACGTCTGATCAATCGGCTGGGTGAATTTCACTTTCTGGCCCTGCCAACTGCCAAAGAAGAAGGTCTTGTTTTTGATGATCGGGCCGCCGCCTTCCAAACCGTATTGGTGCAGCTTGACCTCGGGTTTTTGCGTGCCGCGCGCATTGGCGAAAAAGTCGTTGGCATTGAGCGCGGTGTTGCGGGCAAATTCCCAGACGGTGCCATGATAATCGTTCGACCCGCCGCGCGTCGCAATCGAGACCGAAGCGCCGCTGTTGCGCCCTTCTTCCGCCGTCGCGTTGTTGGTCGTGACCTTGTATTCCTGAATGTTGTCAGGGTTGATGCGGTAGAGGTTTGAAACCGGATTGGGCACCGTGGATTCATTCGCCTCGATACCGTCAATCGTCACGTTATAAGCGCGGTCGCGCGAGCCATTGACGTGAATGCCAGAGCCGATGCCGCCGAATGAACGCTGTGTCACGCCCGGTTCAAGCGTAATGAGAATGAGCGGATTGCGCCCGTTGAGCGGCAAAGCCTCAATCGCCTTTTGCGAGACGACGTTGCCGATGGTGGCGTTAGAGGTTTGCAGCCGTTCGTAACCGCCCTCGATGTTGACGATTTCGCTGGCCTGCCCGACTTCGAGCACGGCGTCCACCACGAGCGGCGTGCCGACTTCGAGCACGTTGCCGGTCTTGTTGATCGTCTTGAAGCCCTTCATCTCGACGCTGACGGTGTATTTGCCGACAGGCAGCGAAGGAAACGTAAAGAGTCCTGCGCCAGTCGTGGTTTGGTTGTAGGTCACGCCGGTCGCTTCATCCTTGATGGTGACTTTGGCGCCCGGCACCAATGCTCCTGTGGCATCGGTAATGGTGCCGCTAATGCGCGAACTGCTGGTTTGCGCCCAGGCGTTGAGGCTGACCAGCGCCAGGACTGCCAGCAACGCAAATAAGTTGGCGAAAAGATGATTCTTTTTCATCATTGCTCCTTCCAGATACAGATTGAATTTGAATTCTCGAAAAAGAGAGCAGCCAGACAGCACCAACCGATGCTGCCTGGCTGAGCACAAGCTACGAAAAAGGCCGGAGCCAATCGCTAGAAATTGATCTTGCCGGAGAACTGAATACGCCGGGCCGCGCTATTCACACTGTCGTTGATGCGTCCAAAAATCGTGGACGTCAACGTCGCGGTCGGCGCGGCAAATGACGGCGTGTTAGTGAAGTTCCGGGCATCCACCCGCAGGTCGAAGTTGAACCGTTCCGTCAGGCGGAAGTTCTTGCTCAGCGAAATGTCCGTTTGGAAGTAACGCGGTTCGAGGAAGAAATTCCGGCCCGTGTTGCCGATGGAACCGGGCGCGGGCGCGCTAAATTTGGCGCGTGACGTGGCGTCGAACCAGAAGTTCTTACCGCTTTCAACGACGAGCTTGCCTTCGTTGCGCGAGCAGCCGTTGCAATCCGCCAGCGAATTCACCACGTTGCTGAACGTCGTCAGGCCCGAATACACCGTGAAGGGGCGGCCCGAAGTGACCGTCAACGTCCCCGCCAGTTGCCAGCCGCCAATGACGGTGTCAAGACTGCGGTGAAGGCCCGAAAAGAACTTGCGTCCGTTGCCGAAGGGCAGTTGATAAACGTAGGTGCCTTGCAACGAGTGGCGGCGGTCAAAATCCGACCACGCATAATTCAGGCGGCGGTTGGCGTTGTTGAACGGCGTGCTCGAAGCGGATTGATTATTGGCCGTCGAAACCGTGCTGAAGGTGGGATCCCACGAACGGTTGTCCAGGGATTTCGCCAGCGTATACCCGAGCTGGAAACTATTCCCGCCACGCACTGTACGCCGCAGGATGACTTCGAGGGCGTGATAGTTGGAATAGTCGCTGCTATCAAAGACATTCAACCCGCCGGTGAATTGCGAGAACGGTTGCAACAGCGAGCTAAAGCCGTTGATGTCCAACAGCCGTTGGTTCAATTGCGCGCTCGTGCAAACGCCCGCCGTGACGTTGGCCGCGACGCACAGCCGTTGCGAAACATTGACCGCCAAGGCCGCCACGCTGCCCTGCGTCAACGCGGTAGTGTTCAAGGTGCGGAATAACGCGGTGCCCGCGTTGTTCGCCGCATTGCCCGTCAACAACAAATTGATCAGCGGACTGTTGTACGTCGTGCTATTGCGCACGCCGTTAAAAGCATCGAGGAAGCTTTCGCTTTGACCGGAGACTTTGGCGTTGATGTTCACCTGATTGGCGTTGTAACCGCCCGTCAAATGCGCGCCATGCTTGCCGATGTAATTGATCTCGACCACCATCTGTTTCGCGATTTCTTTCTGGTAGCTGAGCGACCACGAATGCACTTGCGGAAATTGGAAGTCGGGGTCGAACACGTTGATCGAACTGGTGCTGAAGGCCGCTGGCTGGCGCAAGGCGTCCGGCGTGGACGAAGGAACCAGCGCCGCAATGACCGGCGCTACGTTGCGGAACAAACCGCCACCTTGTCCGAACGCGGCGTTCGTCGCGCCCAAGGCATTGCCGGGAATGTTCTGAAAGACATTCGCGCCCAGCAACTGCGACGCCAGCCGGTCAGAGGCGATGCGGTAATTGCCGCGAATCGAAGTCTTGCCCGACTTGAACGGGTCCCAGGCAAAGCCGATGGAGGGCAGGATTTTCTTGAAATCGTTTTTGAACAAACTGCCCGGCACCCATTTCAGCGCGTTCGTGCCGGCATTGCCCAGCGTAAAGGGCAGATTCGGCACCAAAATCGGGCGGCCATCAGAACGCGGATTCAATTTCACTTCCCAGCGCACCCCCAGATCAACGACGAAGTTGGGGCGCATGCGCCAACTGTCCTGCCCATAAAAATCCAGTTCAGGATAGTTGGCGGTGAAATTCCAGCGCGTGCCCAACGGCGCAAACTGGCTGGGGTTGTTCGGATCGGACACAAAGGCCTGGGCGACGCTGCTGACGCGGCCCAACTGATCGTTGATGGTATTTTGCAGGCGCGTCAAATCAGTCGCATTGATGCCGGTCGCGCTCGACACAGGCAGGTTAAAGCCCGTATAGCCCGCCGCGCCGCCCAGGCTCACCGTCGGTTCCAGCCCGATGCCCGCGACCGACGAACGGTCGTCCGTGTGGCGGCCATAACGGAAATTCAAGCCCGTCTTGATGACGTGCGGCGAATAATCGAGCGTGACGTTGTCAATGAATTGCCAGGTGCGCAGCTTGCGCGCATTGCTGATGAAATTGGTGTTGGCCGTCGCCACGTTGATAAACGAAAACGAAGCGGCGGGGTCGGGTTGCGGGGTGTTAAACGCAAAAGCGAACTTGTTCAAGCCCAGGACGAATTCGTTGATCAGGTGCGTGGTCGGATTCCAGCGATAGTTGATCGCCAGATTTTTCGGGTTGCGGAAGGTGTCCACCAGGTTCGGCGAAGTCGGGAAGATCGGACGCCCGCCGTTGGCCGAATCGCCAAAGGTGTTTTGCGCGCCTTGCGCATAGCGGACATAGATGGTGTTGCGCTCGTTCAGCGTGTAATCAACCTTGGTGACGAAGTCGTACTGTTTCTCGTGTTGCGGCGAGCCGAAGTTGAAACCCGCCGTATTGAGTCCGTCGCCCGTGTTGAAATTGTTCGGCAGCGGTTGCGCGTTGAGGGCGGCCAGCAAGGTCGTATCGCGCGTGATGTTCGCCGGATTGTTGGCGATGTTGTAGGTGGCGAGGCAGAGCGTCGTGACCGTCGCGGAACAGGCCGGCACAAGCGCGTTGCCGCTGGCGTCCACCGCCGGTGTGGCTGAGCCATTCGGCGCATTGGCGCGGCCTACGACATAGCGGTAGACGCCGTCGCGCGCCGCTTGCGTATAGACCGTGCGCGTCACCAGCGCCGTGTCGTAAGCGCGCAGCAATTGCAGGTTGCCGAAATAGAACAGCTTGTTTTTGATGATCGGGCCGCCGATGCCGCCGCCGAAGATGTGCTGGACGAATTGATCTTTGGGCAGGTTGTTGATGTTGCCGGTGTAGCTCTTGGCGTTGAAACGCGGCGTTTGATAATACTCAAAGGCGTTGCCGTGAATCTGATTGCTGCCCGACCGCGTCACCAGCGTCACTTGCGCGCCGCTGCTGCGTCCGAATTCCGCTGTGGCATTGGCGGTCACGAGTTGGAATTCCTGCAAGGAATCCGGGTTCGGACGCAAGGGCGTGAAATTCGACCCACCCGCGCTCGTCTCGTTGATGTCCACGCCATCCAGCGTGAAATTGAAAGCGCGGTCACGCGAACCGTGCACGTTCACGCCGCCGCCCGTATTGCCGCCCACCACGACGCCCGGTTGAAAGTTGAGCAAGTCGAGCGGATTGCGTCCGCGCGTACCAACGATGGGCAAACTTTCCAGCGATTTCTGGTTGATCGTGCTGCCGATGTTGCCCGAACTGCTGGTTTGCACCACATCCGCCGTGGCTTCGACGGTCACTTGCGACGAGACTTCGCCCACTTGCATGGCGACATTCACCGTCGCGGGCTGATTGATTTGCGCGACGTTGTTGTTGGAAACGAATTTCTTGAAGCCGGTTTTTTCCACCGTGACCTGATACGTCCCCGCCTGGATCAGATCAAAGGCATAAGCGCCCGTGTCGCTCGTTTGGGTCTTAAACGAAATGTTGGTGGCTTCGTTCGTCAACGTCACCGTCGCCCCGGGAACGGCCGCACCGCTTTGATCCGTCACCGTGCCGGTCAAGCGTGAGGTCGTGCCCTGCGCCAGCAGCACGCTCGAACCCAACATTGCGAAAAGGGCGCTCAGCAGCGTGCTGAGCAGTAAACTTTTTTGTCTCATAAGTTCTCCTGATAACCTCGCCAAGTCAGCGAAGAGGATGATTCCGTCCGGTATGCGCTTACTGATTCGTAACTGTAGTGAGTATTTTTGACAACCGTAAAGAAAAAGCGAGGCAAGTATTATTCCGGCTGGCAGGCAATTGCAAATTTCTGGCTAAGTCCCTCGTTCTTCAGATGTAAGACTGTCACGCATGGCAAAAACCGGGGCTTGCAACCACGCCCCGTCCAAAAATCCCAAAGCCGCATCCGAAAAAATGGAGCAAGCGGGCGCAGCTAAACTTGCGATGAACTCAGGGTCTGCTGCTTCTTCATCAGCAAGCGCGTCCTTCCTGGGTACGCACCGCTTCCAGCGTGCAGTCTTGGCCGCAGACGGTTACCTGCCGGTAGGAGGGTTGTAACTGCCAAGACTGCACGCTGGAAGCAGTGCGTACCCAGGTCATTTGATCCGCACCCGCACCGTGTTCCCTGTGACACCGCTCGCATTCACCATGACATCCACCTCGCCTTTGCCAATCAAACTGCGCGGCACGCCGAAGTTGAGTTGATCCAGACCGACCAGGCCCGCCACTTCGCCCGCGTATTGCGCGGGGACTTTGACGCCGCCAATGGTGACATCCACCCCAGACAAATCTGGCCGCCGTCGCAAGCCCGTGCCAAAGAGCACCAGCACGACCTGATCGCCTTCCGGCCCCAGATCAATCGCTTCGGGCTGGGCGGGCGGCAGAGCGAGCGGATCAAGGCGCGAAATCACGACCGGCGATTGCACGCCGCCGCTTAAGCGCACGCCGTAACCGGCGGGCACGCCGCGCCCGTTGGCGTTCGCCGTGAACAAGGCCGGAGCGAGGTTGCGCACACGCTCGATGCCGAATGAAACCGCGTTGTCGCCGCTGGTGATCGTGACAGTGACAGCGCCCGCCGCCACGTTCGGCGGGATTTGATAATTCACCTGCTGCGGCGAAACAAAGAAGAGTGGCGCGAGTTGTTCAACGCCATTCGCATCGGTCAGGCGCACCGTCGTGCCCGCTAATTCCGTCGGCAGCGGGATGGATTGGGCGGCCTCGCTGCGTGTCGCCAAGCCTGTGCCGAAAGCCGAAGCGATGCCTTCGACCGCCAAGGCCTCGCGGCTGAAGCTGGCTGATGAGACGGTCACGACCGGCGCGGCGAGTTTCAGGCGGTAAATGCCGCGTCCATGCGTCGCGACGACCAGGCTGCGTGTGGCCTTTTGATAACGCACCATGAATGTGGCTACGCGCGGCATGCCGTTGCCCAAGCGCACCCAGGTCGCGCCGCCGTCCGTCGTTTGAAAAACGCCGAGGTCGGTGCCGATGTAAAGCGTGCCGGCTTGTGTCGGATCGGGTTCCACCGCCGTCACGGGCACATCCGGCAAATCGCCGCTGATGTCGCGCCAACTTTGGCCCAGGTCATCGGTCACAAACAGATGCCCCAGCGTCGTGGGCGTGCTGACGTTGAAGCCGGAATAGGCGACGTAAGCGCGTTTCGGCTCGTTCGGATCAACGCCAATGGCCGTGACGAAGCGATTGGGCAACGGCGCTTTGGTGACGTTGGTAAAAGTCGCATCGGCCAGTTTGCCTGCGTCGGTTGTGACCATCACGATGCCGTTGCTGGAACCCGTCCAGACGATTTCGCCCGGCGGCGTCGTGCTCGTGTCCAGTTTCGGTTGCGCGGCGATGGCCGCCAAACGCCCGGTCGTGCTGTTGGTCAAATCCTGGCCGAAGCCGTCCGCGCTCGGCCCCAGGCCCGTCCAGGTCACGCCCAGATCAGCGGTGCGATACAAACGGTGCGTGCCCCAATACACCACATTGCCCGGCGTGGTGAAACCTGTGTGTTGCGCCAGCGGCCCGTAAAAACCCACGCGATCATCGGGGTGCATGCTGCCGGGCACGGGCTGGCAACTGGCGCGGCAGCCGCGGTCGGTAAACGTGCCGCTGTTGCCGCTGTTCGTCGAAACGCGCGGGCCGAAGCTGGCGCTTTGCGTCGCGGTGCGGCTCTGATTCTGCTGGCTCTGCCAAACGATATTCGGATTGGTTTGGTCAATCAGCGCGAAGCCGCCATCCGCGCCCGCAATAGAAAGCCAAGCCGGATCACCGGTAAAGCGCAGCGTGCCGTTGTCTTGCGTGCCGCCGACGATGAAATTGGGATCGGTCGGATGAATCGCCACGCCCTGAAATTGCACCGTGTTGAGCGTGGCGTTGAGCGACGCCCAGGTCATCGCCGCCGCCGCGTCGGCATTGTCCGAACGCCAGAGGCCGCCATCGCTCGTGATGAAAAAGATGTTCGGCTTATTCGGCACAGCCAGCGCGAAATGCTGATCTGAATGGAGCGCGCCATTGCCGCTGCCATTTTGCGCCTGCCAGGTTTGCCCGCCATCCAGGCTGCGATAAAAGCCGACCAAACCGAAGTAAACAATGTTGGCATCCTGTTGATTGACGGCCAGCGCCAGGTTGTACCAGACCTGCGTGATGCTGGCGGGCACGCCCAGCTTCGTCCAGGTGTCGCCGTCGTCGGTGGATTTGTATACGCCGTGCAGATTGTTGCTGTTGCTCGCCACGGTCAACGCGGCATAGAGCGTGCGGCGCGTGGCGGGCGGCAATGGTGGGCCATCCGCGATGGCGATGCGGCGCACGTCGCTGGCAGGCAAACCTTCGGTGAGTTTCGTCCAGGTGCCCGGTTCGCCGCCGGCGGTGGAACGGAACAGCCCCTGCCCTTCCACGCCCGCGATCACTATGCCCGGCGTTTGCGGATTGATGAGGATGTCATTGGCGTTGGTGACCCCGCCATTGCCCAGCGGATCGAGATTGCGCCAGGTTTCGCCGCCATCAATGGATTTCCAAACGCCGCGTTGGCCGGGCGCGCCCGCCGTAATGCTGCCGCCGCCCGAAGGGCCGTAACTGCTCGCCGCGCGCGTGCAGACATACAACGTGCGCGGATTCTGCGAGTCAAACGCAATGTGCATGAGCGCGATGTTGAGGAACACCGGCACGCGCGGCGCAATGGTCGCAACCGGCCCGGTGATAACGCGCCAACTCGCGCCGCCATCCACCGATTTATACAGGCCCGCGCCAAAATAACTATCGGCGCTAGCATTGCCTTCGCCGCTGCCCACGTAAAGCACGTTGGGATTGCTGGGGTCTACCGCAATAGCGCCGATGGCGAGCGAGGGCAGGTTGTCCGTGAGGGGCGTCCAACTCGCGCCGTTGTCGCTGGATTTCCAAACGCCGCCCTGCGCCGCGCCCGCATAGATCGTCTGGTTGTTCACGCCGTCATAGCGCGGATCGAGCGCCAGCGCCGTCGCGCGGCCCGCATTGGCGCGCGCCACCGGCCCAATCGGGCGCGGCCCCAACGCTTCCCATTTGGGCTGGCTGTCGGCCACGACCTCGGCGGCCTGTCTGCCGTAAAGTTGCTGGCGGCGCAATTGCTGGCGTTCTTCCAAGACTGCCAACTGTTCGACGGCCTTGGCGCGGACGCCGAGCGGAATTTCTGACAACGGATAGGCGCGCTGTTCATAAAACCATTCATCCGCGCCTGGCTTGGCCTCCTGCGTTTCGGCGTCGGCTACTGGCTCGAATTCCAGCAGCGAGAACGAATCCAGGCGTGGGCCGCTCAGCAAAATGCCTGCGCCAAAGACGAGGGTCAGCAACGGCAGAACGCGCCGGACAAACCATATTGACGGGTACTTCATAAAGTTTCTGCTCCGTGTTTGATGAATGATGAGTGGAATGAGCCGCGCCAGTTTTGGGTTGTGAGCGGACAACTTGCAACACGCGCCGCAACGAGTCAAGCCCTGGGTACGCACGCTTCCCAGCGTGCCGCGTGGTATCAGATCGAATAACTCCGGAGGGGTTTCCTTTCAGCCTGAGTCAGTCTGACGCCACGCGGCACGCTGGGAAGCGTGCGTACCCAGGGATTTTTGTCTTTCCCAAAAGCCTGCGCTAGTATGCGCGCCCATGACCACCAAAACCTACCTCTTCATCGCGCTCACAGCGTTTGCGGCGTTCTATCTGTACACCTGGCTCACCGCCATCCGCCGCCAACCCAACCACGAACCCGCCACGCCCACGCCCTTGCACGCGGGCATCGGCTTTGTGACGAATTTCTTCGACACGCTGGGCATCGGCTCGTTCGCCACGACGACGGCGTTTTTCAAGCTCTGGCATTTGGTGAAAGATGAAGTCATCCCCGGCACGCTCAACGTCGGCCACACGCTGCCCACACTGGCCCAAGCCTTTATTTACATCGCCATTGTGGATGTGGATATGCCCACGCTGATCGCGCTGATCATCGCGGCGATTCTGGGCACCTGGCTGGGTGCGGGCGTTGTGGCGAGTTGGTCGCGCCGCAACGTGCAAATCGGCATGGGCATCGCGCTGTTGGTCGCTGCGGGTCTCACCTTGATGCAGGTATTGGGCAAAACTGCCCCACCTGGCACGGCCAAAGGATTGACCGGGACAATGCTGGTGTTAGGTTTCGCGGGCAACTTCCTGCTCGGCGCGCTGATGTCGCTGGGCATCGGGTTGTATGGGCCGTGTCTGATTATGATCTCGCTTTTAGGTATGGACCCGACGACAGCGTTCCCGATCATGATGGGTTCGTGCGCCTTCTTGATGCCGGTGGGCAGCGCGAAATTCATCAGCAAAGGCAGCTACAATCTGCGCGCGGCGGTCGGCTTGGCGCTGGGCGGCATTCCAGCGGTGTTGATCGCGGCCTATATCGTCAAATCGTTGCCGTTGTATTACGTGCGCTGGCTGGTGATTGTGGTGGTGGTGTATACGGCGGTGATGATGTTGCGCTCGGCGCTGTCTGAGCAACAAACAGCGAGCAACGCCGCCGCCTAGCATTTGAAGCGAAGAGGTTTTATGGCAACGGAAGTCACCGTCAATTTACCTGACAATGTTTACTTGCACGCAACGCGGTTGGCGCAGTTGATGAACAGCGACCTCGCAAACGTGTTGGCGGAAACCATTGAAGGCGCACTAGCCCCGCTTGGCACAACTGAGCTTGATCTAACCCCAGTGACCGCGCTTCCCAATCAGGAATTGCTGGCGGCCAGCGAGTTACGCATGAACGAAAAACAAGGCAAGCGTCTGGGCCAACTGCTGGCGCGCCAAGAGAACGGGACGTTGAATGAAGCAGACCGCAATCAGCTTGCGGCGCTGATGCAGGTCTACCACGAGTGTTTAGTGCGTAAAGCCCAAGCGTTGAATGAAGCAGTACGCCGAGGCTTACGCGCGCCATTGACATCGTGAGCCGCAAAGAAATCCCCATTGAAATTGAGATGCGTGTCCGGTTGGCGGCGGGTCATCGCTGCGGTTACTGCTTAACGCCACAACACCTGCTGCCTTGGGAATTGGAACTTGAGCACATCCTGGCGAGCGCTAATGGCGGTACTGATGACGAAGAGAATCTTTGGCTGGCTTGCCGCTCGTGCAATTCCTTCAAAGGCACCCAAATTTTCGCCCTTGATCCGCTCACCAATCGGCGCCTGCGCCTCTTCAATCCGCGCCGCCAGAAATGGTGGAAGCATTTCAAATGGAGCGCTGACGGCGCCCAGATTATTGGACTGACAGCGCCTGGACGCGCATCTGTTCTCGCGTTGAGATTGAATAACATCTTTGCAGTTGCCGCCCGGCGTGAATGGGTTTCAGCCGGTTGGTATCCGCCCAAAGACAATCCGTAAACAGGAAGTAACGTAGGATTATGGCAGAACCCAAACCCGCACTCGCCCAATTCCCCGCCCTCGCCGCTTACCAAATCGCCGAGATCGCATCCGTGCAAACGCCCGCGCTGCTCATTTACGCCGACAAGGTTGTGCACAACATCGCCGTGACCATTCGCGCGCTGGGCGGCGATGCCAATCGCTGGCGGCCCCACGTCAAAACCTCCAAGCTTGGCTTCGTGATGCATCAATTGGCCGCGCAAGGCGTCGTCAACGTCAAGTGTGCGACGACGCTCGAATTGCAAACGGCCGCCGCCGCCGGAGCCACTGACATCCTGGTCGCCTATCCGATGATGGGCGCGAATGCGCGGCGCGTCTGTGCATTGGCCGAACAGTTGCCGCACTGCCGCATCTCCGCGCTGGTCGAAAACGCCGCGCAGATCAACGCCTGGACGGGCAGCCGCGTGGGCCTTTTCATTGACGTGAACTCCGGCCTGGATCGCACCGGCCTCGAACAAGACCGCACGCCGGAACTGGTCGCGCTGGCCCAAGCCATCGAAGCCACCGGGCTGATCTTTCGCGGCCTGCATGTTTACGACGGTCACATGAGCAAGTACGCCGATCTCGCTACGCGCGAAGTGATGGCGCATCAAAATTACGATCACTTGATGGAATTGGTCACCGTGCTCAACACTGCCGGGATCATTGTCGAAGAGGTCGTCACCGCCGGCACGCCCGCCTTCCCTTGCGCGATCACGTATCAACCCTTCAACGACGCGCCCTTCATTCAGCGCGTCTCGCCGGGCACGGTCGTTTACGGTGATTGCACCAGCACGGGCCAATTGCCTGCTGAATGGGGCTACGAACCGGCGGCGCTCGTCGTCGCCAACGTCGTCAGCCAACCGACTGCCCAGCGCATCACCTGCGACGCGGGCCACAAAGCCGTCTCGGCGGATGCGGGCGTACCGACCTGCACGGTGTTGGGCCGCCCCGAATTGCAGCCCGACAAACCCAGCGAAGAGCATCTGCCCATCAATGTCCCGGCGGGCGCAACCGCTCCGACCATCGGCGAGTATTTGTATTTAGTCCCGCGCCACGTGTGCCCGACGGTCAACAATTTCGATCACGCGCTGATCGTCGAACAAGGCCGCATCGTGCGCGTCGAGCGGGTGACGGCACGCGGGCGCGAAGTGCCTTATGCAGTGCCTGGCGTATAATGCAATGTGACAATTTCCTAAGCCCTGAAAGGGCGACATCCAATAGCCCAGGGCAACGCCCTGGGTAACGGCGAAGCGAAGTAAAATACAAGCCCTGAAAGGGCGCAATAAGCGCAATAAGCTTTTCACTCATTCGAACGTGGCACCAGGGGCGTTGCCCCTGGCTATTGAATGTCGCCCTTTCAGGGCTTCACCACCTGGCGCAAATTCCTAACAAACCAAGACTCACTTAACCGCGCAACGCGCCCAACAGGAGGCTAACCGTGTTCATTCGCCAAGTCCTTTCACTCGCTCTCGTCTTTTCGTTGCTGCCCTTCCCGCTCAATGCCCAAACACAAGAGCCGCTCGATTACGCCATGCTCGGCAAAATCCGCGACGAAGGTTTGCAGCGTTCGCAAGTGATGGAACACATCGTTTGGCTCTCGGATATATACGGCCCGCGCCTGACCGGCTCACCCGCGATCAAGCAGGCCAGCACCTGGGCGCAAAAGAAATTTCAGGAATGGGGCCTCGCCAACATTCACGAAGAAGAGTGGCCGTTCGGCAAAGGCTGGTCGCTGGTGCGTTTCGACGCGCACATGACCGAACCGCAAGTCGCGCCGCTGATCGGCTATCCCAAGTCGTGGACGCCCGGCACCCAAGGGCGCATCAACGCCGAGGTCGCCCTCGCCAACATCCGCAACGAAGCCGACATTGAAAAATATCGTGGCAAGCTGAAAGGCAAAATCGTGCTGACGCAACCGGCCCGTGCCGTCAGAATGCTGGAAGACCGGTTGGTGCTGCGGATGAATGACACCGACATCAAAGAGGCCATGACCACGCCGATTCCGCCTGCGCGCCAAGCCGGTGGCGGACGTGGCGGCGGAGCGGCAGCAGGCGGCGGTGATTTCGCGCGCCTGCGTGAACTCCAAACCAAAGTGCAAAAATTTTTCCTTGAAGAAGGCGTCGCCGCTATCTTCGAACGCGGCAGCGATGGCGACCTGTCCGCAGGCGGCAGCGATCTTTCGTGGCAAACGCAGCACACAGATGGCGGCACGATTTTCGTGCAATCGGGCGGGCCACGCGATGCCGCGAACGCGGGCAAGGTTCCGCCCCAGGTCGTGCTCGCCGTCGAACATTACAACCGCATGGTGCGCATTCTCGAACGCAACCTGCCGGTCAAAGTCGAACTCAACATCCAAGCCGAATTTCACGAAGAGGCTGCCAGCAAGGGCTTCAACGTGATCGCCGAAATCCCCGGCAGCGACCTCGCCAACGAAGTCGTAATGATCGGCGCGCATTTCGATTCGCATCATTCAGGCACCGGCGCGACCGACAACGCCACCGGCAGCGCCGCGATGATGGAAGCCCTGCGCATTCTCAAAGCGGTCGGAGCCAAGCCGCGCCGCACCATCCGCATCGGCCTCTGGGGCGGCGAAGAGGAAGGGCTGCTCGGTTCGCGCGCCTACGTCAAAGAGCATTTCGCCGATCCGACCAACATGCAACTCAAACCCGACCACGCCAAGCTGGCCGCGTATTTCAACCTCGACAACGGCACCGGGCACATCCGTGGCGTCTGGTCGCAAGGCAATCTCGCCGCGATGAAAGTCTTTGAGCAGTGGGCCGACCCGTTGCGCGACCTCGGCGTCACGATCATCAGCCCGCGCTCAGTCACGAGCACCGATCACCTCTCGTTCGAAGCCGTCGGTTTGCCCGGCTTCCAATTTGTGCAAGAGCGGCTGGAATACAACTCGCGCACACACCATTCCAACATGGACGTGGTGGATCACGTCGTGCGCGACGAGATGGTACAGGTCGCCACGGTCGCGGCGGTCTTTGCCTACAACGCGGCGATGCGGAATGAAAAGTTGCCGCGCAAGGCCTTGCCCGGGCCGTCGCGCAATCCACGCGAACAAGAGAATTGAGATGCAGTACGGGGAGCGCTCACGCTCAATGGGATTAAGGCAAGCTATTTGCTAGGCGGAAGTCCTTGCCGCAAAAAGGCACAAAAAACTCCTGGTCACATCGGATTTTGTGGTGACAGCCCCGGCGGGGCGAAATGTTTATAGTTGGAGTGCGAAAAGGCACACGAGCCCCAGCGGGGCGGGATCTGCCGGCGCTCAGATGTCGCTCCTGATGGAGCTAAGTTGGAGTGCGAAAAGGCACACGAGCCCCAGCGGGGCGGGATCTGCCGGCGCTCAGATGTCGCTCCTGATGGAGCTAAGTTGCTATAAACATTTCGCGCCGCTGGCGCTGGAAAACACCAAACCACAAAATCCGGTGGGACTAGAAAAACTCAAAACCGATCAAACCACAGAATTTCGTTTGCGACTTTTGTGCTTTTTTGCGGCAAGTAATTTTCTTGCCTTATAGCGGTTTGCAGTTGAATGCGACCTGCGGCAACCACAGGTCGCATTCAACTGCAAACCGTTATAATCTCATTGCGCTCACGTTCCCCCGTACTGCCCTTCCCCTACCTTTGTCACAACGATGCTGCAACTCTTCAAAAACAAATTTGTCCTCGCCTATCTGCTCCTTTACGCTCTCTCGCTCGCCTTTCTAGTCCGCGCCGGGCATTCCGTCGGCGAGGGCCTGCTCGGCCTGCTCATCCTCGGCGTAGGCTTTTCGGCGCTGGCGTGGTGGTTGTGCAAAGGCGCTGTGCCGCTGCCCGTCTTCACCAAACCCGCGCGCAACGAGATGTTGACGGTGCTGGGTTGCGTCGTGCTTGTCACGCTGTACCTGATGGTGGGCGCGCACAGCTTCAACCAACTGTTGCCCAATGCAGTGACGGCTTCGCCCCGCGCGCTATATGTCTTCACGCTGGTCAAGAAACTGGCAGTCTTCGTCATCATTCCGTATCTGGCGTTGCGGCAAGGCTTCGGCTACCGCTGGCACGATTTCGGCCTGTCGGCGCGGGCGTTGCGCAAGCATTGGAAAGTCATCGTCGGCATGTCGCTGGCCGCCTTGTTGCTGAATTACTTTTTAGGCAGCGCCGCCGCGCCGATTCGCCGCAGTGAATTCAGCACGCGGCAGTTACTGATTGCCACGCCGCTCTGTTTCGCCTGGCTCGTCTTTGAAGTCGGCCTTGTCGAAGAGTTTTTCTTTCGCGCCGTGTTGCTCGAACGGCTGGCGGCCTGGCTGCGTTCCGATTTGAACGGCGTCATCGTAATGGCGCTGGTGTTTGGGTTGGCCCACGCGCCGGGCTACGTCTTGCGTGGCGCAGGCGCAGTCGAGGCCGTTGGCGCTCACCCTTCGATCCTGGAAGCCGCCGCCTACGCCATCGTGATCGTCTCGGCCACGGGCTTCTTTTTCGCCGTCATCTGGACGCGGACGAAAAACCTTTGGGCGTTGATACTGATTCACGCTGCGACCGATTTGCTGCCGCAGTTGGCCGAGTTTGTGCGCGTCTGGCAAGTAAGGTAAGGCGTAACCTGACTTCTGTCACTGAACCTGCCCCGCATCAGCCAAACTTTCCGGGCTTCAACCGAACTTAGCTTGACCCGCCTGCTGGCGCTGATTTACTCTGCCATCTACTTCAGACGACTGGCACGTCCCAATATAAAGCATTCATTACAGGCAAAGATTACAGAGCGTCCAGAAGCAGACGCAGCATTCTTCAACGCATCAGCCGGGATGAAAAAAGCACCAGGATTTCGGCAGTCTGCCGACCGTCACGCGGACAGTCTCACACTGCTATCCAAGATCAGCACAACCAATGGAGGTTTCAATATGTGCATCGCTCTTCGTTTTGCGCGCACGCTAGTTTTATTGGCGCTTTTGAGCGCGCTCGGGTTCGCCCAATCCGCCGTCACCGGCGCGGTCAGCGGCACTGCCACTGATCCGAGTGGCGCGGTCATTCCAAGCGCGACCGTGACCCTGCGGAATGTCGGCACGGGCAAGGAAGAAAGCGCCGCGACCGGCTCCGAAGGCCGCTACAAATTCACCAACCTGCAACCCGGCAGCTATACCGTCTCCGTCAAGGCGGCGGGCTTCTCCGAATTCAAGCTCTCCGGCGTCGTCGTCGAAGTCGGACGCACGACCGAAGCCGACGCCACGCTGAAAGTTGGGGGCGCCGACGCCAGCGTGGAAGTCACCGCTGATGCCGCGCCGGTCAACACCGAATCCAAAGAGTTTTCTTCCAACATCAATCAAGCCGCGATCAACAACCTGCCGATCAATGGCCGCCGTTGGTCCGACTTCGCGCTGTTGACGCCCGGCTCGGCGCCCGACGGCACGTTCGGCTTGATCAGCTTCCGGGGCATTTCAGGTTTGCTCAACAACAACACGATTGATGGCGGCGACAACAACCAGGCCTTCTTTTCCGAAGAGCGTGGCCGCACGCGCATGGGCTATTCGATCAGCCAATCGGCCATCCGCGAATTCCAGGTCAACACCTCGAACTACTCGGCGGAATACGGACGTTCGGCGGGCGGCGTGACCAATGCCGTCACCAAGAGCGGCACCAATGAATTCCACGGCGATGCATTCTATTTCCAGCGCAACAACGAATGGGGCGCGCGCAATCCGCTGGCGTTCCAATCCACGCTGGTCAATGGCGTGGGCACGAGTGTGGGCATTAAGCCCGAAGATGTGCGTCATCAATTCGGCGCCACGCTGGGCGGGCCGATCAAGAAAGACAAGCTCTTTTTCTTTTTCAGTTACGACCAACAGCGGCGCAACTTCCCCGGCCTAGGCGTGTTCACCAGCCCGACTTATCTGAATACCGTCAATCGCAACACGGATCCCACCATTACCACTGGCGCCAACGCCTACGCTGCGTCGCTGAAAAATCCGAGCCGTAACCTGACGGATACACAGATCAATGACACCTTGTCGTTTATCAACTCGTTGACCGGCACGGTGCCGCGCCGGGGCGACCAGCTCTCGTTCTTGCCGAAGATTGACTGGCAGATCAACAACAAGAATACCTTCACGCTGACTTACAATCGCCAGCGCTGGGATTCACCCGCCGGCATTCAAACGCAGCCGGTCAATCAGCGCGGGCGCGCCAGCTTCGGCGACGATTTTGCGGATATTGATTGGGTCACGGCGCGACTCACTTCAACGCTGAGTTCGAGAGTGGTGAATGAATTCCGCATGCAGATCGCCCGTGATCTCGAGTATGAGTTCAGCCAGAAGCCGCTGGCTGGTGAACCGGCCACGGCGCTCAATGGCAGCGCGCCGGACGTCTTCCTGACCAACGGCCTCGAATTTGGTAAGCCGACCTTCCTGGAGCGGCCCAAATACCCGGATGAAAGACGCAAACAGTTCACCGATAACGTGACCTTCTCGCTGGGTGCCAACACGCTCAAATTCGGCGTGGACATCAACCGCGTCAACGAAGAATTGGGCAATCTGCGCAACGAGAGCGGCGCTTACAGCTACAGCAACATCAATGACTTCATCATTGATTACGTCAACTGGAAGACGCCCCTCGCCGCCACCGTGCCCTGCTCGACCAGCACGCGCACACGCGGCAAATGCTACACCAGCAATTATCTGCAAGGCTTCGGCGTGCTGGGCGCCAAGCTGGCGACGACTGATTACAATTTCTTTGCGCAATACGATTGGAAATTCCTGCCGCGCGTGACCTTCAACCTGGGCCTGCGTTACGAATACCAGCAATTGCCGGAGGCGCAGATTCCGAATGCCGCCACCGATACCATCCCGAACGTGAGCCGGACGATGAACGAAGCGACGTCGTTCATGCCAAAAGACAAAAACAATTTCGGCCCGCGCACTGGGTTCGCAATTGATGTGTTCGGCAATGGCAAGACTGCCGTGCGTGGCGGCTACGGGTTGTATTACGGACGCATCATCAATTCGACCGTTTATAACGCGTTGATCAACACCGGCAACCCGGCGGGTCAAACCCAGATCAGTTTGACGCAAACGGCGGCGACCGCGCCGATCTTCCCGAACGTGCTGACGTCGGCACCCGCCGGCACAGGGGCGATTCAGTTCTTTGCCAAAGACTTTGGCAACCCGATGATTCACCAGTTCGATTTGATCTTCGAACACCAATTGTTCCGCAACCTGACGGTGTCGGCCTCGTATCTGGGCAGCATCGGGCGCAAATTGCCGACCTTCTACGACCGCAATCTGACGCCCCCGACCACCACGCAAATCTTCCCGCTGGTGGGTGGGCCGCTGGATGGCAAAACGCTGCCGGTGCAACTCTTCGCCACCACGCGCCCGCTGACCACTTACGCGCAGCTTACGGAGATCGCCAGCAAGGTGAAATCCGAATACAACGCCTTTGTGGTGCAAGCCAATCATCGGATGGCGCGCGGCGTGATGTTCCAGGCGAACTACACGCTCTCGAATGCGATTGATACGCTGCAAACCTCGACGACCTTCACGGCCAACAACACGCCGTTCAACGTCTTCGATCCCGACTCGGATCGGGGCCGGTCGAATTATGATCGCCGGCATAAATTCGTGTTCAGCGCCGTGCTGGCGCCGCGCGTCAAGGCCAGCAACAAAGCCGTGACCGTCCTGGCTGACGGCTGGTCAATCGCGCCGGTCGTCCAGATCTTTAACGGTCTGGCTTACGACGGTTCGGTGACGGGCAGCAGCGGCGGCGCGGGCAGCCTGAATCGTTCGGGCGGGAACAACGCCCTGCGAGGCTTGCTGGAACGCAATCCTTTCACGGGGCCGACCGTGAAAATCTTCAACGTCCGCGTGTCACGCCGCTTCTACATCAAAGAGAAGATGAACGTGGAGTTGCTGGGCGAGGTGTTCAACGTGCCGAACCGCGTGCAAGTCACCGGCATCAACAGCACGATGTACATCCTGAACAGCGCCATCAATGCGACGCATCCGGTGGCGACGCTGGATTACAACACTCCTTTTGGGACTGTCACAGCGGCGGATAGCACGCTCTTCCGTGAGCGGCAAATTCAGATTGGGTTCCGCTTCAATTTCTAAGCGGACGGCCCAATTCGATGTGAAAAGCGGAGGTCAGCAATGGCCTCCGCTTTTTTGTTTAGATCGGATTTGCGGCAAAAGCGCATAGCGGGACGGTACCGCGCGCGTCAGCAAGCGGAGACTGCGCTACTGCACCCGTCCGTCAGACTTGACGCGCCGCTTGCTGACGCGCGCGGTACCGTCCCGCTATGCGCTTTTGCCGCAGTGAAGATCTGCATTGCTCCGCGGTTGCGGCTTAATTTTTAACGGGAGCTGTTTGGCTTGGCGGCGCTGATTGTTGCGGTTGCGCTTCGGGCTGCGGCTGTTTCTCTTCCTTCGGCGGCGCGGGTTTGGCCGGTTGCACAATCGTCCACAGGAACAACAAGCGCGGCGTGCGATGCGTCATGCCTGACAACCCATCGCGCATCCACATCTGGCTGCCCTCGAATGACAGCACGTTGAAGCGGTACTTGCCCGGCAATTGCCACGCCAGGCGCGCACCGTGGTTGGTCATCCACATATCGCCCGTGGTCAGGCGGCGCAGCGGCGCGCCTTCCAGCAATTGCAGCATCTGCGACGAGAGTTGATTGAGCGTCACCAGCGGCGTCAGCGACAACCCGGTGCGCGTCCAGTTAAACGTCGGTTGAATATACGCCGTCAGCGTGCGTGAAGCGCCGACGCTGAAGCGTTCGCCCGCCAGCCAGTTGACGCTGACGGTGGACGTCCATTGAAACCAGGGATTGACGGGCGTCCAGTTCGTGCTGACATTCAGCGAGGTGAGGATGTTGTTGGCGCGTTGATTGACCGTGTCGCGGAACCAGTTGCGCGAACCGCCGACGGTCACGGCGAGCGCGCCCAGCTTCGGCTTTTGCAGCGTCTCGGTGAGATTGACGTTGACGCCATCGCGGCCCTGATCGGCCAAGCCGATGATGCCCGGCTGCGTGCGGTTGCTGGTCGTGGTGCGCGCAACGTTCGCGCCCACCGAAAGCATGGTGCTGAAGGTGGCGTCTTTGACCGTCTTGTGCGTCAGTTGTTTCGCCCAGTTCAGATTGACGTTGTTCAGGCCCACGTGCGCGCGATTGTCGTAGCGGAAATCGCTCTGCAAATACTGGTACTGGCCGGAAAAGGTGCCGTACAATGTGTTGCGCGAAATGGCGAAGTCTACGCCGCGCCGGTCACTCGCACTGAGTTGCGTCAACGACGCCGTCGCCGGAATCGAATAGTTGGGCGAGACATCGCGAAATGAAAAACTGATATTCGCCTTGTGCCAGGTGCCGACGAAGCCCGTGCGCCAGGCCCGTCCGAATTGCCGCCGCGCTTCGGCAGCGAGGCGATTCACATTGTTCGAGGTGATCGCGTATTCCGAGACCCAGTTCCAATCTTTGTTCAACTTGACCGCCAGCAAACTGCCATACGAATCGCCCACGCGCGGCGTCGCGAAAGCGTCAATCTGCGTGAGGGGGTTCCCTTCCACGTCATACCCGATCTTGAGCGGATGGCCGCCGACATCGTTCGCGCTCAGCCACATCAAACGGAACTTCACGCGCTCCGGGTCTTTCGTAAACGCAGGCGCGTCGTAGCTGCCGCCATAAACGCGCTGATGAAAGCCGAAGCCGATGCCTTCGCCCTGGCCTTTGTCATTGGTGTTGCGATAGAAGCCAAACGTGCCGCCCGGCGTTTTCAAGGCCAACTCGACGCCTTCGCGCGCAAAACCGGTTGAAACATATTCGGCGTTCAGAAAGCTCTGCGGCGAGACCATGCCGAAGCGCAAATCAATGCCCCACTGCGGGCCTGTCAAACCAGTTTGGCCCGGCTGGCCTGCCGCCGGATTGGGCTGCGCCGGATTGGCCGCCGCGCCAAACGGCCACTCGCGGCCAAAGTGAAAGATGTAATCGTTGAAGCGGCCCAGCGAATGGCGCGGATTGGGGCTGAGCAACGAATTGAGCAGGCCGCTGCCATTCATCTCGGTGAGCCAGGGGCCGTTTTTGTAGCGGCCCTGCATCGAGAGCGACAGGTTGTGCGTGTCCTGCTCGCTGCCCGAAATGTCTTGCTGATTGGAAGCGGCTTCCCATTTGAATTCTTTTTCGACGGCTGGCACAGGCGCCGCGCCATCGGGCGCTTGCTGCGCGGCAGCGGCCTCGGCAGCAGCCGTGGCTTCGGCATTCGCCGCGCCAGTCGCTGTCGTCGTTTGCTCCGCGTCGGTGCCTTTGGTTTCCGGGTCAGCCTGTTCGGTGGTGGCCGCCGCATTGACGGTGAAGAACCAACCCAATGCTTCTTCGCCCACGTTCAACAGAAGCTGGTGTTTTCCATTCGTCAGCGGAATCGTCGGTTGAAAAGCGACCTGCCTGTCAGTGATCTTGGCGAGCGCGCTGTAATCGGTGTCGTCAATTTGCAAACCGACCTCGCTCGGTTGAATGGGTGCGTTGAAATCAATGCTGACCGCCGGCGTCGCGGTTTTGACGAAGGCGTCAGGCAAGGGCGAACGCGCGGCGATCATGGCGGTCAGCTTGGGCGATGGCGGCGGCGCGGTCTGGGTTTGTGGCGCTGGCGGCTCTGCTTGGTTTGGCGGCGCAGTTGTTGTTTTTTGCGCCGGTTGATTTTGCGGTTCAGTCGCCGTCTTTTGTGCCGGTTGTTGTTTTGGCGCGACGGTCGTGCTTGCCGGTGTTTTGGTTTGCGCCACAGCCACAGCGTCATCCTTCTCTTTTCCAATAGCCCAACCGTGCGCACCGTAAATCGGTGAAGCGGCAGCGGGGCTTGGCGTATCAACTTCGGCAACATCGGCCTGCAATTCAGCCATCGCTGAAACAGGTACAAACGTGACCGGTGTCTCTGCCTGTGACGACTCTATAGACCGGTTCAAATCATGGGCTGCCGTGTCCCTGAAAGGGACAAATTCAATAGCCGGGGGCAACGCCCCCGGACAAGGTAGTTCCGTGCCCGACCCTGAAGGGGTCGCATTTGAATCGGTCTGCGACCCCTTCAGGGTCGGGGGATCACACGCGCTATTCCGGGGGCCATGCCCCCGGCTATTGAATTGCGCCCTTTCAGGGCTGCCAAAGCGTGTTTGTGGCTTTGCCAGCAATGCCAATTCTGCTGAAACCCCGTCGCTCCCGCTCACAGTACTGTCACGTCTGCCCGCCATACCCGCCGCCACTTCCGGCCAGGCAATCTGCCAATCCAGTTTTTCGACCGGCAACAACGAACTGGTTTTCTGCGGCTTCGGCAAAAAGTTGTAGCGCTCGCTGGTCATCAGCAAACGGCCTTTCAAATTGAAGGCTTCGACGCGCCAGTAATACAGCACACCCGGCTGAAATTTGTCGGAGAGCTTCTTTACATCCAGCTTGGCATTCGCGGTCGCAAAGCGTTTGATCACCAGTTTGCCCGCTACGTCACTGGTGATTGTCACGCGGTAAATGACCGCCGCGCGCACGGGCTGCCATTCCAAAATCGTCGTGTCCGTTGGTGAAGTCAGCGCGACAGGTTTTAGCGCGCCCGGTGTCAAACGGTTGATGCGCCGCATCGCGGCGGGTTCGCGCAAATTGCCCGCCGTCTCGACCACGCGCGCCGTCCACCACAATTCGCCTTCGGGCAAGGCTTGCCAGACGGCGAGCGGCACCTGCCATTCGGTGCCCGTCACGTCGTGCCATTGCGTGATCGTGTTAAAAAAGGGCTGCGTCGAAAAACCGATTTGGTATTTCATCGCGCCGGGCACGGGCGTCCAGCGCAACACCGGCGTCTGTTCGGCGACATAGCCCGCGCCGGAATTGGGCTCGAGCAGGCGCAACATCTTCCAGGTGCCGTTGTTGATGATGATCTCGACCGGCGGCGACTGAATCATGTTCGGCGACGTGATTTTGATTTCGAGCCGGTGCGGCCCCAGATAGATCGTCGGCAGCGGATTGTTCGGGCGCAGCGTGCGGCGCTCGCCCGCCGTGAAGTTGAGCGCGAACTGCTCGGTGACGTTGCCATCCCACAACCATTGGCCGATCACGGTGCCAGTACCCGCGCCTGCCAGCACGGCTTCGGCAATGAGTCGCTCGCCTTGCGAGATGACGGTGCCGTTGCGCGGATAGATGATCAGCACGCTGGTGATCTGCAACGGCGCGCCCAGCGAACTGCCGCCCTGCACGCGCAAAGGTTTCGTCGTGCGCGAGCCATTCGCCCCGGTGCTGGTCAAATCGGCGTTGACCACGTCTACCGCGCGCATGTTGAGCGTGGCGTTGTTGGCGACGCTGACGACAGCGTAAATCATCGTCTCGTTCACACGATTGACCGATTCGACCAGGATGTCGGCGGCGGGCATCAAGCCTGCATTGCTTTCGCTCGGGCCGATCACGACGCGCGCGCCGGGCCGGAAATTCGCGCCGATCAGCGTCAGGCGCACTTGCCGCGCGCCCTGGGCGACGGCGCTGGCGGTGACGGTGTTCAAGGTCGGCGGTGGCAACGGGCGCGGCGTGATTGTGAAGACAGCCGCGTTGGAAGTTCCGCCACCGGGCACGGGGTTGAACACGGTGATTTGAGCCGTGCCCGTGTTGGCGACATCTGCCGCTGGCACCTGCACGGCCAGTTGCGTGCCGCCGACGAAGCGCGCCGTGCGATTCGCGCCGTTCCAACGCACGACCGACGCGGGCAGGAAGCCGTTGCCATTGATCGTCAGCGTGAATTCGCCGCTGCCTGCGACGATGGAATTGGGGATGATCGCGGCGATGACGGGCGCGGGATTGTTGACGTTGATCGTCAGCGCGTTGGATTGGCCACCGCCCGGCGCGGGATTGAATACGGCGATGCTGGCGGTACCCGCGTTGAGCAAATCGGACGCGGGGATTTGCGCGCTCAACTGCGTGGCCGACACGAACATCGTCGGGCGGTTCGCGCCGTTCCAGCGCAGCACCGAATTCGCCACAAAGTTCGTGCCCGTGACTAGCAGCGTCACGCCCTGTGCGCCCGCCGCGAGCGGATTGGGCGTGGCAGCGGTCAGCGTCGGCACAGGGTTTTGCTGTTGGTTGATCGTAAAGGTCAGCGCATTGGACGTGCCGCCGCCCGCGCCTGCCACGTTGGGTGGATTGAGCACCGTCACTGCCGCCGTGCCCGCGCTGGCGATGTCCGTCGCGGGAATCTGCGCCATCAATTGCGTCGCCGACACAATTGTGGTCGGGCGGTTCGCACCGTTCCAATGCACCACCGAGGTGTTGATGAAATTCGTGCCGGTCAGCATCAGGGCGAAACCCGCGCCGCCTGCGTTCACCGCATTGGGCGTCAAACTCGTCAAGGTCGGCACGGGCGCAGGCGCTTGGTTGATCGTAAACGGCAAGCTATTCGACGTGCCGCCGCCCCCGCTGGCATTGGGCGGATTGAAGACTGCGACCGTCGCCGTGCCTGTGTTGGCAATGTCCGTGGGCGGAATCTGCGCCATCAGTTGCGTCGCCGAAAGAAACGTCGTTGGGCGATCCGTGCCATTCCAGCGCAGCACTGAACTGTTGATGAAATTTGCGCCCGTGACCGTCAGCGTGAATCCGGCGCTGCCCGCATTGGCCGCGCTGGGATTGAGGGCGGTCAGGCGCGGCACGGGATTGGGCGCGACATTGATGGTGAACGGCACCGGGTTCGACGAGCCGCCGCCGCTGCCATTGGTGTTGGGCGGATTGAAGACGGTCACGTTCGCCACGCCCGCGTTGGCAATGTCGGTCGCGGGAATTTGCGCGCCGAGTTGCGTGGCGTTGATGAATTGCGTCGTGCGATTCTGCCCGTTCCAGCGCACGACCGAACCGGCAATGAAGCCGCTGCCGTTGACCGTCAAGGCGAACGCGGGGCTGCCCGCAACTGCCGCGTTCGGCGTAATCGAAATGACGATGGGTGCGGGGTTGTTGATGTTGATCGTTAGCGCATTCGATTGACCGCCGCCGGGCGCGGGATTGAACACCACGATGCTGGCCGTGCCTGCTGCATCTAAATCCGTCGCGGGAATCAACACGCTCAACTGGGTGCTTGAAATGAACGTCGTTTGCCGGTTTGCGCCGTTCCAGCGCAACACCGAACCGGCGACGAAATTTGCCCCCGTCACCAGCAAGGTCACGCCCGGCGTCCCGACCTGAATCGGGTTCGGCGTGGCGTTGATGAGCGTGGGCACGGGGTTCTGGGCCTGAATGATCGTGAAAGGTAAGGCGTTCGTCGTGCCGCCACCGCCGCCCGCATTCGGCGGATTGAAGACCGCCACCGAAGCCGTGCCCGCGTTGGCGATGTCTGTCGCCGGAATCTGCGCCATCAACTGTGTCGCCGAAACAAAAGTCGTGGGGCGATCTGCGCCGTTCCAGCGCGCGACGGACGTGTTGCTGAAATTCGTGCCCGACAGCATCAAGGTGAAGCCCGCGCTGCCCGCGTTCGCCGTGTTTGGATTGAGGCTGGTCAGCGTCGGCACAGGCGCGGGCGCTTGATTGATCGTGAAGGGCAAGGCGTTCGAGCTGAGTCCGCCCGCGCCATTGGGATCGGTGTTAAAGACCGTCACACTCGCGCTGCCCGCATTTGCCAGATCGCTGGCGGGAATCTGCGCGCTCAATTGCGACGCCGAAAGAAAGGTGGTCGGACGATTCGCGCCATTCCAACGCACCACCGAGAACACGCCGAAATTCGTGCCTGTCAGCATCAAGTTGAGCGGCGGACTGCCCGCGTTCGCCGTGTTCGGATTGAGGCTGATGAGTGTCGGTGTGGGAGTCGGTGCCGCATTGATCGTGAACGTGACGGGATTGGAGGTGCCGCCGCCTGCGCCCGCCGTGTTGGGCGGATTGAAAACAGTCACGCTGGCACTGCCCCCATTGGCGATGTCGCTGGCGGGAATTTGCGCGCTCAATTGTGTCGCCGAGAGGAACTGCGTCGGACGATTCGACCCATTCCAGCGTGCGACCGAGCCATTGATAAAGTTCGCGCCCGTCAGCGTCAGCGTAAACGCCCCGCCGCCCGCCGTCGCTTGATTGGGATTGAGATTGATCAACGTCGGCACCGGATTGGCCGCTTGATTGATCGTAAAGGAAACAGGGCTGGACGTGCCGCCACCCACACCTGCTGTGTTCGGCGGCGTAAAAACGGTCACGCTGGCGCTGCCAGGTGCCGCGATGTCACTGGCGGGAACCTGCGCGGTTAATTGTGTCGCTGACAAGAAATTCGTCGGCAGATTCGACCCGTTCCAACGCGCGACCGATGCATTGACGAAATTCGCGCCGTTCAACGTCAACGTGAAGGCCGGGCCGCCGGCATTCGCCGCGTTCGGGTTGAGACTGAGCAAGGTCGGCGCGGGCGGCGCGGGTTGGGTGATCGTGAAGATCAGCGGATTGGAAGCGCCGCCGCCTGCGCCGGGATTGAAGGCCGTCACTTGCGCGGTGCCCGCCACGGCCAAATCCGCCGCCGTGATGAGCGCCGTCAATTGCGCGGTCGAAATGAAATTGGTCGGACGATCTGCGCCGTTCCAGCGCACGGTCGTCAGGCGGTTGAAATTCAAACCGCTGACCGTGATGGTCAAGCCGGGCGTACCGGCTTGCGCAGAATTGGGGGCCAGGCCGGTCAGTGTCGGCACATTGGTTTGCGCGATTGCCAACACGCCCGTGCTGACCAGCGCCAGCCATAAACAGACGCTCCAGGCGCGTCTGTTGAAAAGCCCGTAGAAAAAAATGCCGAATTGTATTGAGCTGCGACTCCGCTTCACAGTGAACTCTCCAGTTGACGTAAATTCGCAAAGTTATGGGGCGTCAACTACACAAGCGTTTTTTGGCCCGTAAAACACTCATCGCACAAAAAGATTTCTGCCTGTAAAAAATTCGGGGCTGTTCCCTGGGAGCGCAAGCATCTCTGCCTGCCATGAAAGACGTTGCGCAGCGCTCCTTTTCCCGCCCCAGATTGAGGTCGAAGACTAGGCTAGTACTCCATCAAGCTGTAAGTGATGGATGCTGAGAGCGCATCCGGGATGTAGGGCGGGATTAAATCCCGCCCTACATCCCTCATTTTCAGCTTGATGGAGTACTAGATCAGTTTGCATTTGAATGTACGGGTGGCGCGCTGGGGGCAGTACCGCGCGCGTCAGCAAGCGGTGCGTCAACGCTGGCGCAATACGGCACACCCTGAGTCTCCGCTTGCTGACGCGCGCGGTACTGCCCCCAGCGCGCCACCCGTACACCGCTCTGCCATCCGATCTAAGGAAAGCTACGCGGCTTTTCTTACAGCAGGCAAGGATGCCTGCGCTCCCAGATGTGCCGTCAACGCTTCACCAGCACCGGAAAATTTACAGGGAGAAAAGATTTTTCCCTGTAAATTTTCGGCGCTCGGACCGGGAGCGCCCCGCTCTACTGGCCCTTCAGGCTTCATCCTTCATCCTGCCGAAGATTTGCGCCGCGCGCTGGCGGTAAACCTCGGCTTCCTGCTCGCGCAGTTGCGTTTGGTAAAACTGCGCCAGGGTTTCCAGCAATTCGGCGACTTCCAGGTTTTGCACGCCGAGCAGCTTTTCTTTGATGGCCAGAGCGTGCAAATAACAACGTTCGGCTGCGGGCGCGCCGCTCAAGCGCGCCAGGGCCTGCCACAACACGGCCATCTCGTAATGTTCGGGGCCATACCGGCGTTCAACGATCGCCACGGCGCGGCGGTAAAGTTGTTCCGCCGCCGCGTGCCGCTGCAAATTTTCCTGAATCGCCGCCAACAGTTTCAGGTCAGGCACCAGTGCCGGATGGGCCGCGCCCAGCACACGTTCGCGCGTCACCAAGGCGCGATGGGCAAAATGTTCGGCTTCGGCCCAGTGGCCGCGCGCGATTTCCAACCGGCTCAGATCGCGGCACAGATCGGTGACGGAACTGTGCTCTTCGCCAAAGAGTGTTTCGTTGATCGCCAGCGCCTCTTCGTAATGCGCGCAGGCTTCGTCCAGGCGTTGCCGCGCTTGCAGCAGGATCGCCAGCCGATGGTGCACCGCGCCAGTTTCGGGACTGCATTTGCGAAAGGCGGTTTCCGCCAGCTCCAGCGCTTGGCGCAACCAAGGTTCGGCTTCGCTTAAGCGGCCTTGCGTCTGTTGCAAGGCCGCCAAACGCTGCCAGGTATGCAAACGCCAGCGATTTGTTTCGGATCGCGCGGCGGCGGATTGCGTCCGAGCGGGCTGTGGCCGTGTGGGCTGTGGCCTGGTGGATTCGAGCACACGCGCTAGCCGCTCATAGAGCCGGACCGCTTTGGCTTGGTCGCCATTCGCTTCATAAAGTTTTGCCAGATGATCGAGAAATTGGGCCAAGTGCAGCGGGTCATCGCCGGCTGCCGTTTCGGCCAATTGCAGCGCGCCCTGCCAGAGCGACTTGGCTTGTGACGGCTCTGGTTGGACGCGCGCGGTGACACCCAGGTTATGGCATAAGTTGCCTGATTTGGGCAATGCACCCGTGCGCGGCAACTCGCTCGCCGGCTCGCTGCTCAAATTGCTCTTGTTCGTCTCGATCATTTTCCCTTCTCCTGCTTTTTCTTTTTATCTTCACGTTGACTGCCGCATTCGCTCGCCCCCTGTTTTCGCAATTCGTTTTGGCCCATGCCGCAGAAGCCATCGCACCTGGCCCGGCACGGCTTATTTCCATCGCCAAGCCGCCCCTGAAAACGGCAACGCTCCTGCCCCACTGCGGTGGAACAGGAGCGTCCGGACAGCTTGTCTGGGGATGCCTTTCAGCTAAGCCAAGCCATCATGTAGCCGCTGCGCTGTCTTACTTGATGATCCAAGCCTGGCACGAAGCAACGCCGCCTGGGGGGCCGAGCAAGCTGATTTCGTTGCCATTGTTCTTTTTCAGAATCTGGCCGGCGGTCTGCTTGCTGTTCGTCGGGGTGCCGCCTTGCGTCGCCGAATAGTAGATCAGGGTGTTCGCCGCGATGTCTTGCGCCGTCGGGTTTTTGACGTAAAGCGGCGTGGACACGTCTTTGCCGCCACCCGGCGTGCAGGTCAGCGAGACCTTTTGCCCACGCGGAATCGGCAGCGGGCTGTTCGGGTTTTTCTTCATTTGCGCCGAAACCACCAGCGCCAGCGCCATGGTCACCAAAGACATCGTCATCAATGCGAAAAATTTGTTCTTCATACGATCTATAGCTCCTTGTATTTCTTTCCGTAGAGAATCGTGTCAACGACTCTCCAGTTTGCCCAGTGTGATTGTCGTCACCAAACGACAACCGTTGCTTGCCTGCCGCTGGGGCTAGCGGCCAGACTTAAAATTTGCGTGTGCGCCTGCCAAACCTGCTTACGCAGCTTGCTTTCAGCCTGAACCGGTCTTCATCTCCAACAGGCGCGGAGAACAAGAGACAAAGACCGGTTCAGACAGCTTCATCGCCTACCCCGTAGTTGGGGTTGCGCCGATGACTCAGTGGGGTTCAAGCCATCCGACGCCGGCGATGAAATTTCAAAGAACATTCCTCCTTCTCTCAATCGTCTCGCGTTCGGCCGCCAGCAGTTCCCGCCCCCAACAGGCGCGGAGAACAAGGAGCGGGAAACCGCTGCGCGGGCCAGTTCCATCGCCCGTGAGCGATGAAAGCTTATTCGTCTCGTTACGTCTCGCTCGTCTTTACAGTATTGCTTGGGCCATTCCGCTCTTTGCTCGAAACGCCCTGCTTATCAATCTGCTGATGACTTGTTTTTTTGCGGCTCGCTCTGTCTCGCTCACCACCGCCATCAACGAGGCCGATTCTATGCAGATGGCGGTTTGGGTGCATGAGGTTTTGGTGATGCTTTGGTGAGGTTTTGGTGAGGGCGATTAAATCGCTGAAACCAAAAAGCCAAACCGGAGCGGCTGAAAGAATTCAAGCCTCCGGTTTGGCTTTTTGTCGCTGGTCGGGTTGGGCGCAGTAGCGCTAACTCCGGAAGAGCGCACTAACGCGGCATTTGAAGCCAGGCAAGAGGGCTTCGCTGGTCAGTTCCTGGTCGGCGGTGACGACGCGAATTCGCGTCGGTGAATCGTAAATCGTCACTTCCTGCTCTACTTGCGAGACCAGCCAGACTTGCTGCACGCCCGCCGCGAAGTATTCGCGAACTTTGCGATTCACCTTGTCCCAAACATCGTTTGGCGAGATTACTTCAATCGCAAGGTCAGGAGCGATTTTCCATTTGCCGCTCGGCTCGCCTTCGGCAGGAATACGTTGCGAAAAAACAAACCCGACATCCGGCATCCGCTCATTAACACCAATCTGAAACGTCGTGTTGGAGGTGTACAGTTTTCCAATAGGATTTTGTTTGAGGTAAATACCCAGTTCAATGATCAGTTGCGCATTGATACTGCCAGGTTTGGCTCCCGCCATCTTGGCCTCCTTTTGCCCATCAACGATTTCGTAATCCAGGTCATCTTCAAATGCCGCTTGCGTTGTCGCGGTCATGAGCCTTACCTCCTAGTTGTCGATCTGTTTGCAGGCTTGCCTTACTGCACGGCCATTTTAGCCCGCTTGGAATAACGCGGCAATCAACGCGGCACGTTCAGTTCCCAAACGCGCGCCAAGGTGTCCGCTTCCGCCTGCGCCCCTTGCTGCCGCAACTTGGCGGCCAGCTTTTCCGCCCAACAGCCGCGCGCCTGGCGAAAGAGCGCGCCGCGCGCCGCATCCGCCGCCGCGATTTGTTCGCGCATCTCGTTCAACAGCCGCACGCAACTGCGCAACGCTTCGACGGCTTCGCGTTGGTGCTTCTCGTCCGGGCTTTGTTCTAACACCAGCGCCAGCGCCTGAGAGCCGCGCCAGCGTTCGCCCGCGCCGCTCTCTTCCAACAGGCTCAGCGCGCGTCGCAAGCCAGCCAGGGCTTTCGCCGTATCGCCCAGTGCAAACTGCGCCCGCGCCTGTTCAATCAAGGCCAACCCCAAACCATCCACGTTGTGCAACTCATCGGCAATGACGACGGCTTCGGTCGCCAGGGCCAGCGCGAATTCAGCTTCGTCCGTCGCCAGCCGCAAGCGCGCCAGGTCGGTCAGCATGCGAAATTCGTCAGCGCGGTCGCCGACGCTTTCGCGGATGGTCAGCAGCGCGCCGGTCAAATGCGCTTCGGCCAGCGGGTGTTGACCCAATTCGCAATACGCGCGGCCCAACAGCCATTGGGCCTCGGCTTCGATGTGAGTGTCGCCGACGCGGCGCAAACTTTCCTGCGCGCGTTTGAGCAATTCGACAGCCTCGTCATACAGCCCCTGCGCCAGCCGCGCCTGGCCGATGCCCAAATCCATCTGCGCTTCGCCGCGCGCGTCGCCGACGCTGCGAAAGTCGTCGCGCGCGCGCAGCGCCAGTTCAATCGCGCCTTCATAACGGCCCCGCGCCAGATCGGCCCAATGCCGCCGCCGCAACAACAGCGCGCGGCGCTGCGCATCGCCGATGCTGCCCATGTAATCCACCGCGCGTTCGAGCAGCGGTACGCCTTCTGAATAATGCCCTTGCAGCGCGCGCGCCCAACCCAACAGGCCAAAGGCCACCGCCGCAATCTGGCTGTTGAGCGCGACATCGGCCAGCGCCTGTTGCGCGAACTCTGCCGCCGCGTCGTAATGCCCCAGCCGTACCTGCACGCCGCCCAGTTGCAACAGCGCCAGCGCCACGCCTTCGACATCGTTGAGTTGCCGGTATAACTCCAACGCCTGCTCGGTCACGAGCACAGCTTCGCGGTACTGGCCCAGGCCCATCTGCGTTTGCCCGCGTTGCAACAGCGCCACGGCCAAGCCGCCACGGTCATGCACGGCGTTGGCGAGCGCGACGGCTTCGCTATAGGCGCGTTCGGCTTCCGGCAAATTGCCCGTGGCGTAACAGGTTTCGCCCCAGGCGAAGAGCACGCGCAGGCGTTCGGCTGGATCGAGCGGCGCGGTCGCCCCGCGCTGCACGTCGTCGGCGGCGCGGCGGGCGCGTTCGATGTTGGACATGGCTTCACTCCAGGATTGGCGGCTGCTGGCGGCTTGCCAGGCGCGCATGCTCCACTCAAAAGTGCGCAGGGCGTCACCGGCGGCTTCGTAATGTGCGCTCAAGGCTTCGGCAACGCGCTCGCGGTCGCGGCGATACACGCGCTCCAACGCTTGCGCGGCTTGCAGGTGCAACCGCTTGCGGCGGCGCGGCGGCAGGTTTTCATAGAGCACGTGACGCAGAGTCGTGTGATAGAACCGCGCGTCATTGCCCGCCGAAACGCCGCGTTCAGACAGCACACCGACTTTGACGCCGGCCAGCAGCAGGCTTTCGATTTCCTCTTCGCCGCGCCCCAGCATCTGCGCCAGCGTTTCGATGCGGAACTCATCGCCGATCACGGCGGCGGCTTCGGCCAATTCGCGCACTTCCTCGCTCAACCGGTCGAGCTTGGCGTGCGCGGCCATCACGATGGTGTCGGGCAAATGCAAATCCTTGAGGCCCTGCCATTCCCAAATCGCCTGTGTGGGATTGAACGTGATCGCGCTCTCTGACACCAACAGCCGCAGCATCTCGGTTAGGAAATAGGGATTGCCGCCCGTCACGTGATGCAGCCGCTGCAAATCGGCGGGTGGCACGTGCAGCGTCTGGTTGAAGACGGCTTCGCTTGCGCTGCGGCAATCGTCGGCGTTCAGCGGCCCGAGCGTCAGCGCGGTGTAGCTGCGCAAACTGGCCTGCCGCCGCAACCATTCAGCCAGCGGATGATGCCGGTCGTTGGCGGCTTCGGCGCGCGCCAGGCTGACGATCATCAGCGGTTCGCTTTGCAGTGTGCGCAGCAAATAGCCCACGCAATCACGGCTCGCCTCGTCGGCCCATTGCAAATCGTCGAAGACCAGCACCAGCGGACGATGCAAACTGGCGCGCACAAAACACTGGCTCAAGGCCACGACCGTGCGCGAATTGCTGCTGTTGCTGATGAGCGGCCCGGTAGTTTTTGGGATTGCGGATTGGGGATTGCGGATGGCGGATTCGGGCATCACTAGGGTGCCGGTGGTTTTGATTAAACGTGCGTTGGCATCAGCAAACAGTTCATCCGGCAAGGTGACGCCGAGTTGTTGCTGGGCCAGCGCGCGCAGATCACAGGCCGCCAGCGGCTGCGCGCATTCGCTCGCACCGGCATTCGGCACGCCCAAGACCGTGCGCAACAGATCAAGAAAGACTTCGTAAGGCGCCAACCGGCTGGCCTGATAATCGAAGAACCGCGCGGACAGGCAAAGCGCACCTTGGGCCTGCGACCAGCGCACAAAGGCCCGCGCCAGTTGCGTCTTGCCAATGCCCGGTTCGCCCAGGATCATCACCGGGCGTCCATTCCCAGCCAGCACGCGCGTGTATTCGGTTTGCAACTGTTGCAACTCGGCCTCGCGCCCGACCAGTTGGTTGTAATCGGGCACGCCCAGCCCCGCACCGGTCGTGAACGGGACGATGCCCGCGTGACGCATTGAAGGGGAATCAAAGACAGGCACGCGCTGTTCGCCGGTCACGGCTGGCGCGGGCGGAATCAACGCGGGCGCTGCCGCAGTGCCCGCGCCGCCACTGCGTTGTGCTTCCGGCGCGGGCGACGCGGCTGAGACAGGCGCGTCTTTTTGAACAACAGGCGCGGCCTCGCAAGTCACATCGGCGATAAAACGATAGCCCTGGCCGTGATAGGTTTCGATGAAGCGCGCCTGATCGGCCACATCGCCCAACGCGCGCCGGGCCTGTGAAATCGCGCGTTTCAGCACGCCATCGGTCGTGAAGGTATCGGGCCAGACGGCTTCGAGCAACTCGTCTTTGGTGACGACGCGTTCGCTGTGTTCGGCCAAAAAGCGCAGCACCTGCACGGCGCGGCGTTCAAGCGCGACCATCTCGGCGCCGCGATAGAGCAAGTCCACCTTGGCCGGAATGCGAAAGGCTCCAAATTGCAATTCGCTGTGTGACATCTTGATTCTCCAATGCGGAATGATGCGGCTGCGCAGGGCTTTGCTGACCGCTTCGTTTTTGGAATGGACGTGGAGTTTGTCGTAGATGCTGCGGATGTAATTGCGCACCGTGTTGACACTGATATTGAGTTGTCCGGCGGCGCTCTGGTAACTGTGTCCGTCGGACAGCAGTTGCAAGAGCCGGACTTCCTGGGGCGTGAGCTGGTCATCGGGCTGAGCGGATGTGCCAATGAGATGGCCGGTCTTTTGAAAGAGCGTGACGACCTTGCGCGCGATTTCGGGCGACATCGGCGAGCCGCCCTCGTGCGCTTCACGAATGGAATCGAGCAGGCGGGCGGGCGGCGTTTTCTTGAGCAAATAGCCGCACGCGCCGTTGCAGATGGATTCAAAAATCTTGTCCTGCTCGGCATAGACGGTCAGCATCAACACCTGCATCTGCGGGAAGCGTTCGCGGAAGACTTTCACACCGTCCGAACCGAGCATGCCGGGCAAATGAATGTCGAGCAGCAGCACCTCGGGCACGTTCGCGCCCAATTCGTGCAGCGCTTCTTCGACCGAACCGAAGGTGCGCGGGCAGCGAAAGCCCGGCGTCGCGTTGATCAATAAGCCCAGGCCTTCGCGCAACGAACGGTCGTCTTCGACGATGGCGACATGAATGGTGCTGGTAGCCGTTTCCATGATTTGTTCTCCGGCACCCATCCTCACGCACTTTGCGTTGGGCGTCCAGAGCATAAATATGCGCCTATTGTTGGCAGTTGGCGGTTGGCGGTTGGCGGTTGAATAAAAAAGCGACGTTGAAGTAGTAGCCAGCAACCTACAACCACGTATCAGGAACTGCCAACCGCCAACCGCCAACTGCCAACTGTCCGGCTT
Source organism: Acidobacteriota bacterium (assembly GCA_016196035.1). Classification (NCBI taxonomy): domain Bacteria; kingdom Pseudomonadati; phylum Acidobacteriota; species Acidobacteriota bacterium. The sequence continues at coordinate 121,631 of JACPYM010000099.1, forward strand.
ACGGCTTGGCAATCTTTGACATACGCTGAATACGATTGGCCTTGGGATGCTGCGCGCGCTGATCCAGTTCGGCAAAGCCGACATTGAGGATCGGATAGCGCCGCCAGTCCTTGTAATCGAAATGCCACCACTCATATTCATTGACGGCGAAGCCTTCGGCTTCCATCACCCGGCGCAACAGATCGCGGGTGCGGCGCTGTTCAGCGGTGCCGCCTTTGTAAGTGGGATAGGAACGCTCGGTCATCTCGTCATACGCGCCCGGCATCGGCACTTCCTGCCCAGTTTTCAGATCGTAAAGCGACAAATCCACCGCACAGCCGCGATTGTGTTTCGAGCCTTTGGCCGGATTGGCGACGAAGTTGTGTTTGTCGGGCGGCGTGACATCCCAAAACAACTTGGTGATCGCCCAGGGACGATAACCGTCGAAGATCAACAAGCCATAACCTTGCGCTTTCAATTTGTGATGGGCACGGACTAAAGCATCGGCAGCCGGGCGCTGCAAAAAGGCGCGCGCTTCCTGATATACCGGCTTGCCGACGAAGTTGTTCGCGGTGGCATAGCGTATGTCGAGCTTGATGGTGGAATCGAGCTTGATGAGTTCGACCAGATCAGGCGGGCGAAATTTGCCGGACTCGTTGGGCATCTCTTGCGCCCAGGCAGGCACGGCAAAAAACAATAGGATTACAGCAATGATCGGCACAAGCATTCTTTTCTGCATAAGAGTAATAGCGGAACCTATGATCTGAAGCCCTGAAAGGGCGGCATTCAATAGCCGGGGGCAAGCAGAGCGCCGCCCCCGGTAACATAGGAAAAAACAGCAAGCCCTGAAAGGGCGAAATCCAGCTATCAATTTCGCCCTTTCAGGGCTGCGTTTATTGATTTGACGTGACTATTGAATAGCGCCCTTTCAGGGCTTTCAAGCGCACAGCAATTTATAAGACTTCAAGCCCAGCGTCACCACATCGCCCGGTTGCAAGGGCAAACGGTGTGCGTCCCATTTCGTCCGCGTGACTTTGAGGACAATGTTCGCGGCAGGCCTTGCGCCAATTGCGGCACTCGCCAGCGTCAACCCGCTCTGACTCTTGGGCAACAAGCGCACGGTTAGAGATTCCGTGGCCCCCGCAAACGCGACATCCAGCACTTCGGCGCGGCCAAATTGATGCGGCGTTTCGAGGCGGCCATTCAAATGGCCCAGCACGATGTCTTCGGGACGAAAGACGATTTTGACCTGCTCAGCCCCCAGCGGTTCGTAACCTTGGCTGAACAGAAAATGCTCGTCGTCAATTTCGATGACGCGCTCGCGGGGCCGCCCGGTTACGACATTGGCGGCGCCCAGGAAGGTGGCGACGAATTCGGTCTGCGGTTCGTTGTAAACCTCATAGGGCGAGCCGATCTGTTCGATGCGCCCGCGATTGAGGATGGCGATTTGATCGCCAAGTTCCATGCCCTCTTCCTGATCGTGCGTGATGAAGATGGCCGGCACGCGCAACCGGCGCAACAGGGCGCGGATTTCGCGGCGTAAGCCGACGCGCGTTTGCGGATCGAGCGCGCTGAACGATTCGTCAAAGAGCAGCAAGTCCGGTTCGTAAGCCAACGCCCGCGCAATCGCGACGCGCTGTTGCTGGCCGCCCGAAAGTTGCGCCGGGTATTTGTCACGATGTTCGGTCAGCCCGATCATCGTCAGCATCTCGTCAGCCTTCTCAAAGCGTTGCTGCTTTTTGACGCCGCGAATCTTCAAGCCGAAGGCGATGTTTTCGGCCACGGTCATGCGCGGGAACAGCGAGTAATGCTGAAAGATCACGCCGATGTTGCGTTCGCGCGCGCGCAAATGTTCGATGTGGCGGCCCTTCAGAAAAATGCCGCCGCCATCCGGCCCGGCCAAGCCCGCCAGCAAGCGTAAGGTCGTGCTCTTGCCACTGCCCGAGGGTCCCAGCAGCACGAGGCTCTCACCTTCGGCCACGGAAAAGCTGACATCATCGAGAATCAATTCGTCCCCGATGTATTTCACCAGATGCTGCACGCGCAACGCGGTGCGCGCCTCGGCTCTGGCCTGCCCATCGGCATGCGTCTGAACCGTGCGAGTTTCAGGATAAAAGGGGATTGCCAGTTCTCTCGCCATCACAGACCTCCTTTGGTGGAGGGATGAGGAATGAGGAATGAGGGATGAAAACTTTGTGCTTCATCCTTGACCCCTCAACACTCACCCTTTTTCTAGTTTCTTGCGAGTCAATAAAATCAAGGAAAAGATCGCAAACGAAAGGATCGCCAGCACGGCGGCAATCGCATTGGCGCCTTCGACATCGCCTTCGTTGAATTTGGTGAAGATGTAAAGGGGCGCGGTTTGCGTCTTCAACGCCAGATTGCCGCTGACCATAATCGTCGAACCGAATTCGCCAATCGAACGCGCGAAGGTCAACAGCGCGCCCGTGATGATCGCGCCGCGCAAACTCGGCAAAATCACGTACCGAAACGATTGCCAACGTGACGCGCCTAAAGTTTCGGCGGCGTCTTCCAAACTGGTATCCAGGTTTTCGAGCGCCGGTTTGATTACGCCAAAGGCCAGCGGGAACGTGACGAAGATATTCGCCAGGATGATCGCCGCTGTCGTGAACATGATTTGATAATCGGTGCGTTCCAGGAATTGCCCCAGCAAGCCCTGCCGTCCCCACAACAACAACAACGCAAAGCCCGCCACCGCCGTCGGAATCGCGGTCGGCAAGCTGATGATGATCGTCAACGCCGATTCGCCGCGAAAGTTGTACTTCGTCATCACATACGCGGCGATCAATCCGAAGAAAACATTGCAGGCCGTGGCCGCGCTGCTGGTCAGCAAACTCAACTTCAGTGAAAAGAGCGCCGCCGGATTGAGTAACGCCTGCCAAAAATGCGACGGCCCTTTGCTCAGCGAATAAATAAAGATCGAAGCCAGCGGCAGCATCACCAGTGGCAGCATCGCCGTCACGATGAAGCCAATCCCCAGCGGGCGCGCCAAATCAAAACCGTGGCCAGGCAATGGTGCAGCTTGTTTTTCCCAGGCAGTACTCATCTTTGCTCAGAGTGAAAAGTGAAAAGCGAAAAGCGAAAAGCGAAAAGCGAAAAGAAAGGCATAAAGATCACTGTTCACTATTCACTTTTCACTTTTCGCTTTCAACATTCCCGGCGAATTCCATTTGAAGACGTGATAGGTCGCGGGCGTTTTGCCGACATTGCGAATCGCGTGCATTTGATTCGACGCCTGAAAGATCACCGACCCCGGCCCCAGAATGTGCTTTTCTCCGCCGACCAATGACTCGACCGTGCCTTCTTTAACAATGACGATCTCTTCGTCTGCGTGCTGGTGCGGCGCGTGGGGCGATTCGCCGGGGTTGAGCGTCGTGACGTGACATTCCAACTCATCCAGCGTCGCGGTCGGCGCCTGAAAGAATTTGCGCACCGCGCCGTGCGTGTTCGGCGTGGCGGCAATCTTGTTCCAGTCCCAGACCGACGATCCCATGATCGGTTTGTCGTCGCGCGCGAACGATACGCCCGCCCAGGTCGCACTCGCCGCCAGCAGCGCCACGGTCAAATCACGTTTGGTTAGTTTCATGCTTTGTCTAGCTCCTATTTGGCCATTTGAATCCGGCGTTTCCACACGCCTTCGATAATTTCGGGATAAGCGCGCTGCCAGCCCCCCAGGTCGCCGACGGTAAACGGCAATTCGATTTTGGCGAAACGCGGGTTGGCACGGTTCAATTCTTCAAAATTGATCGAACGAAAGTTCGCTTTGACCCAAGCCCGTTGCGCATCTTCAGACCACAAATAGCGCGCGAACAACTCCACCAGCGCGTATTTCGCGGGCGGCATCCCGTGATCCACGATCACGACCGGGTGCTCGCAAAAGATCGTGCTTTGCGGCACGACGATCTCAAAGGGCAGCTTTTTCGCCTTCAACTGTAAGGCCTCCATCTCATAAGTGATCAGCGCATCGCCTTCGCCGCGTTCCAACTGCGTGCGGGCGGCGCGCGCCGAATCGGGTGTAGCAATTACGTTCGCCCAAACTCGCCTTAGCAAATCAAAGGCCGCCGCCTCATCGCGCTCATCCTTGCGGTGTTCCGACTTGGCGATTTCGGAACCGTAAATCGCCAGCAACGACCATTGCCCGCCGCCGGATGCCGTTGGGTCAGGATGAATCAGTTTCACGCCCGGTTTGGCGAGGTCGGAGAAATCGCGAATCTTTTTCGGATTGCCCTGCCGCACCAAAATCACCATCGGTGTCTTGTTGACGATGCCGTTGTACGGCAGCCAGCGCCAATCGCTCTTGGTCGCGGCGGTATCCATTAAGCGCTGCGCATTGCGTTCGATGGCCAGAATCGCCAGATCGGCTTCCACGCCGGAGACGATCTGGTTTGTGACCATCTCCGAACCGGCAAACGAGGGCGTGAAGGTCAGGTGCTGGCCCGTCTTGGTGGCCCAGTCACGCTCAAACGCCGGGATAATATCGTTTTCGAGCGGCTCTTTGACCACGCTGAAACCGTAAACCGTGATCGTGGCTTCCTTGGCGATGTCGGACTTGCGGCGGCAATTTGTCAAAGAACTGCCCAGCAGCAAAACACAAAAGAGCCGGAGGAAGCGTGCGCGTCGGGTTCGTTTGTCAGGCGTGCAGCCGTTCATGTGTGGCGCCACTCCTCAGGTCACTGGTTTCGGGCAATCACTGTTATCGCACGTTGGCGTGGCTTGTCATTCGACGGCTTCGCACCTTGCGCCAGGTCGCGGCAGCGGCGCTACGCTAGCCTAAACAGATCGGGTGCAACAGCGTCCGGCGCACCTGTGGGAGCAATCTGTCAGTTCACTCAGGGAGATTCAGAAGGGTAACGTTCATCCAACAAATAGTGAGGAAATCAGCATTGACTGCGGCTGGGAACAGAGGCGGCTTCGGGTGCGAACAATGTCGGGTTGTCATTGTAGTGTGCATCAGCCTTCCTCTTGGCGCGGTGACCGCGCAATTTTACTGTCGCGAACTGCCAATCCCAGCGGCGTTGTCCCAAGCCTGTCTGTCTGCCTTAGCCAGGTTCCAGGTCATTTTGTCATCGGTCAATTATTGGTTTGGGCAACAAAACACATCAATTACGGTAACGAAAACGTGTGTGTTTCTATTTCGATTTTCGTGGAAAACACGTGCCTTATACACGCCCATATTGGCAAAGTCAATTCTTGAAATTGCGCGCCAAAGCTACCTTCAGCAAGCAACGCGAACGCAGCTTTGCGGTTGCCAAAAGGCGTATCCACACAGGTCAGGCGCATCCAGCAGCGCCGGCTTAAACGACTCAAAATAAGCCACCCTTCAACGCGGAAAAACCTCATCAAAGCTCTGCACCTGCTGGCTAAAACCCGGCGGCACGGCAGGCGCATTCCCCGGGCGCACAGCCAGCAAAGTTTGCAACCCGGCGGCGTGGGCAGCTTCCAACTCCGCTGTCACGTCAGAAATGAAAGCGACATGCGCCGGACTGACCGCCAAAGCCGCCGCGATGGTTTGATAACTATGTGCCGCGCGTTTCGGGCCGCTGGTGGTGTCAAAATAGCCGCTCAAGCAACTGGTCAAATCGCCTGCCGTGGTATGCGCAAAGAGCAACTTTTGCGCCAGCACGCTGCCAGACGAATAGAGGCAAACGCGCCGCTCTTGTTCATACCAACGAGCCAGCGCGCGCGGCACGTCTTCAAACATCACGCTACGCAACTCGCCCTGCCGATAACCTGTCGCCCAGATTTTCCCTTGCAGTGATTTGAGCGCGGTGGATTTGCGATCCTGCTCCATCAGCCACAGCAGATACGCCGCCGCAGATTCCAACACTGCGCTCTCAGCCCAAACTGGCGGCGCAAGCTGATGTGCGACATCGGCTGCATGTTCCGCGCGCAAGCCGAGCAAATCTTCCTGCACTTCATGCTCTGACCAATGCAGCGCCAGATATTCTTTCAGATGAAGGCGCGCGTAAGGGAACAGCACCTGATACACGAAATCTATCGGCGTCGTCGTGCCTTCGATGTCGAGCAGGATGACTGGCACTGGTTCATTCAAGCGAATCGTCGTCATAGAGCCGGGATGCTGGCGGGAAGATACGCCGCACCAAAACAAAGCGGTTGATACGCATCATCCGCGCCGCTCTCGGTGTAATTGGGCGACCAACCCGCCGGGTCTTTGAACAAACGAATTGCGCGGATGCGCTGTTCGGCGCACAAGTTAAACCAATGCAGCGTTCCTTGCGGCACACGAATCAAATCGCCCGCTTCGACTTCAATCGCCACCACAGGCGCATCTTTTGGATGGATGTGAAACAAGCCCCGGCCTTCGATGATGAAACGCACTTCGTCATCGTCGTGCCAATGCTCGCGCTTGAACTTTGCCAGCATCGCCTCCAGCCCCGGCGTCAGCGGCGAGACATCAATCACATCCGCCGTGACGTAACCGCCGTTGGCTTTCAGGCGTTCGATCTCCGGCGCGTAGGCGGCCAGAATCTCGGCGGCGGGCGCAGCGGGCGCGACCGCGTGCGCTGGTTCCCAGCGTTCGTAATCAATGTTGATGGAGGCCAGAAACTGCGTCAGTTCCCGTGCGTCTTGGATCGTGCGCTCTGCTTGCGGAATTGAAACTACAGCCATACGAGTCCCCCTTGGTTTCACTGCCATGCCCCAGGCACCCTGTGTGTTCGTTGCAACCGCCCCGTCACCTCCAGCAGGAATTCAAAAATTTCGACGTGGCGGCGCGCTTCGCTCAGGGTTCGCCCCCAGGTGTACAACCCATGCCCGCGCAGCAAAAATCCATGCGCGGCGGGTTGTTCATGCAACACCGTGGCGAGCGTTTGCGCCAGCGAGGTCATGTCCTGCGAATTCTCAAGAATCGGCAACCACTCAGCGTGCTGATGCGATTGAACGCCCGCCAGCCCTTTCAACATTTCCCAACCGGTGATGCTCAGTCCGCCCTGCGCGGCAAATTCATCTGACAACAACGTCGCCCAAACGGAATGCGTATGCAACACCGCGCGTGCGCCGCGTTGCCGCACCAGCGTCAGATGCAACGGCGTTTCATCTGAAGGCTTGCCCGCGCCACTGACCAGCGCGCCATCTTCATTCAACAGGATGAATTCTTGCTCCGTCAACTGGCCCTTGTCTTTGCCGCTGGCGGTAATCAACAACCGCAACGGATCGCCGTTGACCACCGCGCTGAAATTGCCGCTGGTACCCAACACCCAGCCACGCTGATAAAAGCCGCGCCCGCATTCCGCCAATGCGCAGGCGACGGCGGCAACGGCTTCAGTCTTTAACGAAAAGGCAGCTTCACTCATCGCGTGTCTGCCCTAGACTTCCAATTTCACCGTCGGTTTGATGTTCGGGAAAGTCTTTTCCACACTCGCCTGCTTGGGCAAGCTATACGCATTCACCGGCTGTGAGCGGTTGACCCACAACGTGTAATACAGGTGATCGGCGCGCGGGTTGTCGGTGTTGGGGTGCAGCAGAATGGTTAATCCCAGGCTGTTGAGTTGCAGCCACGGCACAATGATCGGCAACAGGTCGTTGGTGAACCCGAAGTAAAACGACGGCGTCACGTGCGGGCCGCGCGGTTCCAGATTCCAATTGCCCAACTCCACCGGAAAGCGTTCCGCCGACCATTTGCGCACCAGCGCGGCTTTCTCGTAGGTGTCTTCGTCAAAATAGAAATGCGCGTGATAGCTCTTGATGTCCGTGTAGGGGCGCGGCGCTTTGGGCAAGCCATTCTCTTCGCCCGGACGAATGCTTTTGGGCCGTGCGGTCGGCTCCTTGATCGTCTCGTAACCCCACGGACTCTTGCCCATGTCGGGCGGGGGCACAATCGGTTTGAAGCTGAGACTGGCAGGTGTGATGAGTTCCTGCGCTTCGGCTTCGGGGCTTCCGGCGGTCAGCCCTGCCGCTGTTAGTCCAGCGCCCCCCACACTAAGGATGAAGCTGCGGCGCGTCGGTGACAACAAGTCAGCCCACGCCTGATCTTCTGCCGTGTTGTGAACAATTCTTTCTTCGTCAGACATAGGTTGCTCCCTCGTTTGAGCTGTTTGAGCTGTTTGAGCCGTTTGAGCCTGATGATTTCCCGCTAGTCGTATATCACACATAGCGGAAAAAGTAGTTGACGCTTCGTTTATTTCGATTTGCCGTTGTCGGTGCGCCGTTTTTTTGAGACCACCTTCAACTTACAAGTTGTCAAACATTGCCAGAGCGCGGCGGCGCTTCCGCTCAACACGCGGTCTTTCCGTTTGACCAGAAAAAACCGCCGGGCCTGCCGTAGCCGTGGGTCACGCACAGGCTGAAGCAAGCCGGCGGCCTCTTCCAGTCTGGTCGCCCATGACGAAATCACCGCCACACCGAGCCCCGCCGCCACGGCCTGCTTGATCGCCTCGGTGCTGGGGATTTCCATCACCCGCTCGAATTCGTTCAGCCGTTCGCCCAGCAAGCGTTGCGTCCCCGCGCGCGTGCTCGAGCCCAATTCCCGCAGCAAGAGCGTGCGCCCGCGCAGATGTTCCAGCTTCACCCGGTTGACGCGGCAAAGCGCATCGCCTGTGGCGGCGACCAGTTGCAAATGGTCAGTCGCCAGCTCCACGCTTTCCAGACCCGCCGCCAGATTCAGCTCGCCAATCACCCCCAGCGGCGCTTGATAATTCAACAGCCAGTCCAGCACTTCGGCGCTATCCCCCAGGCGCAGCACTAGCCGCGCGTCCGGATACTGTGCTTGAAACCGCTGCATGAGTTCAGGCATCAGATACGCGCCCGGCGTACTGGAAGCCGCCACCGTCACCTCGCCACGCACCTGGCCGCGCTGCGCATCCACCGCCGCCGGAATCTCTTCATACAAGGCAAACAACCGGTTGATTTGTTCCAGCACAACCGCGCCCGCCGAGGTTAGTTGCATGCCCCGCGGCGTGCGTTCAAACAAAGGCTCGCCGATGGCTGTTTCCAAAGCTTTCAGATGCGCGGAAACAGCAGGCTGACTGATGAACAGTTCCTGCGCCGCGCGCGTGACGCTGCCAGAGCGGGCGACCAGGCGGAAGACGTGCAACGGGTAAAGATTGAAGTTGTCTAGCATCAGCGAAAGCTTATACCAGTCGTCAGGAAAATAGTATTTGCCTGATGTCCCGCCAATCCTTATTTTGACCCGAAAGGTTGGCAATGAAATTTTCCCCGGAACAATTCCCGGCATTCATCGCAGTGCTCAGCCTGATCTTCCTCTTCGGGCTGGAAAGCTACTTCCCTGCCGCTCGCGGGCGTCGTCAGCGTTGGCGTCACGCTTGTCTGAATCTCACGTTAGGAGGACTTAGTTCAATCACCATCGGATTGCTGACCGCCCCTTTTATCGCCCAGGTAATGGGGTGGGCGGAGCAGAGCGGTTTCGGCCTGTTGCGCATGATGCTGCGCGTGATTCCTTTACCGCCCGTGGCAGCGACCGTGGCAGCGCTGCTGCTCTTTGATGCCTGGATGTATCTCTGGCATCGCGCGAACCACGAACTCGGCTTCCTTTGGCGCTTTCATCGCGTTCATCACAGCGATCCTGAGATGGACGCGACCACCGCGTTTCGGTTTCACGCCGGAGAACTCCTGCTTTCTTCCTTGTTGCGTTTGGCCGTCCTTCCGTTGCTGGGCATCAGCCTTGGTCAACTCCTGGTTTACGAAATGCTGCTGCTGCCCGTGATCCTGTTTCATCACAGTAATCTGCGGTTCCCGGCATGGCTGGATCGTTGGATTCGCTTGGTAATCGTCACGCCCGCCATCCATCGTGTACACCACTCACGGCTAAAGCTCGAAACCGACAGCAATTATTCCAGCATTTTCTCGTGCTGGGATCGAATTGCCGGAACGTTCCGGCTGCGGCTTGATATGACACCCGTCAACTTCGGCTTGGATAAATATGGCGACGCAGCGTGGCAGCGCTTCTCAAAACTGCTGGTGATGCCATTCACGCCTCTCCAAGAAAATTCAACCGTTCTAAAAAGCTTCGCTCGATTCATTTCCCGGTGAGTATCAGTTCGAGAAGGTCACATTGCCGTTCGGATTGGCATTAACGAAAAAGCCGCGCGCATCCGGCGCACCGTTACGCAGGTATTCAAACAGCGTCCCGCGCAATTCCGTGCCGCCGGAGCGCGTCGAAAAGTTCAACGCGCTGCCGCCCGTGCGCCCGAATTCCGCCGGGAAGGAATTCGTCACAATCTAAAATTCCTGCACCGCATCCGGCGAAGGTCGCAGCGAAATGCGATGGTCGCCTTTGTCCGCTGGCAGCACTTCACAGATGAATGCCGCACTCCACCTTGCCCTGCCCTGTCCAACGCCCGCTGCGTTCGTGCGCGCCAAGCGCAACAGGGCGCGTACACGGTTCGCAACCGATGCTGGTGTAACCCGCGTCCAGCAAGCGGTTGTAAGGCAATTCGTGCCGCAATACGTAATCCCACACCTGCCCGCGCGTCCAATCGGCCAGCGGATTGAGCTTCAACAAATTGTGCTTGGCATTCCATTGCACCTTGCCGATTTGCGCCCGCGTCGCAGCCTGATCGCGCCGCAGCGCTGAAAGCCAGCCCGCATAACCGGCCAGCGCGCCCTTGAGCGGTTCGACCTTGCGCAAACGGCAGCAAACGTCTGGCTGCCGCGCGTGCAAGGCCACGCCGTATTGCGCGTCTTGTTCCGCCACCGTCAACGCGGCCTGCTGTTCAATCAGGTTCAAGCCATAGCGTTCGCGCACACGCTCTTTCACCTCGTGGGTCGCGGCGAAATGAAAGCCCGTGTCCAAAAAGATCACCGGCGTTTGCGGCGCAATGCGCGCGAGTTTGTCTATCAACACGATGCCTTCCGGCCCAAAGCTCGACGTCATCACCAGCTTCGGCGCAAAACGCCCGACCGCCCATTCCAGCAGCGCTTCAATGGATTTGCCCTCGAACTGTTGTGACCAATGCGCGGCTTCGGCTTCAGCCGCGCTGGCTTTCGTCATTGCAATTGCACTCATCTTGCGGCTCCGTTGTTTATCGTTTCAGATTTAACTGCCCAACGTGGCAAAGAATGGATTTGGCAACTGTGCTTCCGGCCATTCCGCTGCGTGTGGCATTGCCACACGCAGCCAGCCTTTGAACCATTGCACCAGTTTCATGCCGCCACTGCTTTCCCCTGCGCCCCCGCGATCAAGCCCAATTCCGCGAGTCTCGCCAGAATCTTGGCGGCGCTTTCGGCGACGGTTTCAGTATCGCTGCTGACCAGCACTTCCGGTTGCAACGGCGCTTCGTAAGGGTCGGAAACGCCGGTGAATTCTTTGATCTCGCCTGCCAGCGCTTTCTTGTAAAGCCCTTTCACGTCGCGCGCGACCAGCGTATCGAGCGAAGCCTGCACATAGACCTCGACAAACCGCGCGCCTTCGGCTTCGACACTGGCGCGCACTTCGTCACGAATCGCGCGATAGGGCGAAATCGCCGCCGCGATCACACCGACGCCATTGCGCGCCAGCAACCGCGCCACATAACCGATGCGGCGAATGTTGGTGTCGCGGTCTTCTTTCGAGAAGCCCAGCCCTTTGCTCAGATTGGTGCGGACTTCATCGCCATCGAGCACCTCGACGTTGACGCCGTGCGCTTTCAAATGCGGCACGAGTTCGTTGGTGAGCGTCGTTTTGCCTACGCCTGACAGTCCCGTAAACCAGAGGGTAAATCCTTGCGACATTCGAGAGTGATCCTTTCTGTTAGAAAAAATGTTTGCGTTGCGCCGCGTGCCAAGTTGAAAAAAGCCGGTGAGTGATGAGTGTCCACCACTCACCGCTAAGGAGTTCCATCAACTAAACACCAGCGACGAAGTAAGTTCACCGGCAAAAATAAGCAGGTCTAGACAGGATTAACAAGATTGCTCACAGGATTAACAGGAAAGCGTTGAATATCGCGTTGGCACGGGGCGGTTTGAATCCTGTAAATCCGCCGGTAAATCCTGCTCATCCTGTCAAAATGCCTGGTTGTTTTTGCCTGCCTACTTAACTCGAACAAACCAAAATTGAAGGCGGCGACCGGAATCGAACCGGTGTACAGGGCTTTGCAGGCCCTTGCCTCAACCACTCGGCCACACCGCCCAAACTATTTTTGAGTTACTCAGGCGCTGGCTTTTAAGGCCTGCGCTTTCAGCCCTTCGATCAGCACCTGCGCCACTTCGGCGCGTGTGAATTCAACCGGGGGAATTTCGCCTGCGGCCAGTAACTCACGCACCTTGGTACCACTCAACGAAACGTGTTCCGCCGCATCGTGCGGGCAGGTTTTCAACGAAGCCATCCCATCGCAGCGGCGGCAGAAAAACGTGTTGTCAAAGAACAACGTCGTGATGCCAATCTCGCCCGGCGCAAAATCGCCAAAGGCCTGTTGCGCTTCATAGGTGCCGTAGTAATTGCCCACGCCCGCGTGATCGCGCCCAACGATGAAATGCGAGCAGCCATAGTTCTGCCGAATCAGCGCGTGGAAGATCGCTTCGCGCGGCCCGGCATAGCGCATCGCGGCCGGTAACACCGCCAGTTGCACGCGGTCTTGCGGGTAGTAACCGGCGAGTAACACCTCGTATGCCTTGACGCGCACCTCAGCCGGAATATCGTCTGATTTCGTTTCGCCCACGATGGGATGCAGTAACAAGCCATCCACAATTTCCAGCGCGCTTTTTTGAATATATTCGTGCGCCCGGTGCACCGGGTTACGGGTTTGAAAGGCGACGATGCGCTGCCAGTTGCGCGCCGTGAATAAGTCGCGCGTTTGGCGCGGGCTTAACCGGTATTGCGCAAACGTCGCGGGGTTCACTTCTTCCAGCAAGCTGATCTTACCGCCCAACAGGAATTCGCCTTGTTCATAAACAGCGGCCACGCCGGGATGTTTGGCGTCGGTGGTTTTGTAAACCGCCGCAGCTTCCAACTCTTTGTTGTAGCCGTAAATCTCTTCCAAATGCAGAATCGCCAGCAAACGCCCGTCACGCGCATACAGGGCAATGTCTGTACCCGTGCGTAACGACTTGCGCGTGGCTCCATCCACCGCCAACGTCACAGGGATTGACCACACCAAGCCACTCGCCAGCCGCCGTTCATCGCGTACACGCAGATAATCGGCTTCGTTCAAAAACCCTTCGAGCGGCGAAAAAGCGCCATTCGCCAGCAGCTCCAAATCGGCCTCATTGCGCGCATTGAGCGTGACACGCGGCAAGCCCTTTGCCCGGCGCAGCCACTCTTCGCGTGCTTGTCCAGTTACTTTACGATCAACTAATGTGCCGCCGTGTGGTTGAATTAAGCTCATTTTGTTATTCCTTATATGCGCCGGCAACAGCCAGCAAGTTACTTATAATGGCGCTGCTCGTGTTACCACCAGGCACACTTCGAGTACCTTGACGCATAACAAAGCGCGCCGAAAATTCAGTTACGTCGCCTAGCGGACGAAAAGAAATGCTCAAGCCGGGCAGCCGCAAAAAGCAGCGCTGGCAGCAAAGTAACCGCAACCAGCCAAGCCAATGCAGACAGACCAAGGCTCAATAAAGCACTCGTCTTCGTCGCGCTGATTCAAGCCCGCAGGCCAGCATCAACAACAACAGCGACAACAACAACAACAGGTATTCAGGGAAGATTTGCCGGACGGCATGGAGAAAGGAGAGAAGGCGGAAATAAAAGCGGAACCAAGGGCCAGTGCGCGCGTCGGCGAACTGCCACTCGTTGTCCATCCATTTGGATTTGCCGTAGTCATTTGAATTTCCTTTTTGCTCGTCTACTGGTTTTCCTGATTAATTAGTAGCCCAATGCTCAACTCAGGAATGCTTGGCAAAATACACGCCCAAGGCGTAGCTGTCAATTCCCAATTCTTATTTGTGCAGATTATTTACGACAATTTACCGGGCAATAAATTTCATTGATAACAAGAAATAAACCTAACTGAGTAACTTAATTTTCCGCCAGATCAGAGCAGTCGCCTAACGGATAAGGATAGCCACAGCCAGGACACGGTTGTTTGCGCCCGCAAACAGCATCTGTCACCGGCGTGTCACAAACCAGGCAGCGCAAGTTATCGGCCTGGCTGTCGCGATCTATCTCTGCGTCTTTCGCGCTCATTTCAATGACCTTTTCTAAAATCATCACTGGCCCCTGGTTAGTTTTTCGCCACACGCCGCCACACCGCAGCCTCACCTTCAGTGCGTAACAACAACCGCACTTGCTGATACGCCAGCGCATACAATTCGCGCTTGGTTGCGGCATTCGCCGGACGCGCCAACCGGCGCTCCAATTCAGCAACAGTTAAGGGTTCACGTGATTTCACCTTCGCCAACGTTCGCCCTTCGCCCGCGTACCAGAGCGCCAAGCCTTCGGCCAGCCAGTGTGGCGTGTGGCCCTGTCCTAGCATTTCAATTGCCACATGCGTCAATTCGTGTCGCAAGGTCGTCGTCAAGATGCCGCGTTTTTGCAGCAAGGCCAGCGGCTGCGTTTCGATGCGCCGCCCGCGTGTGACCGCCGCCACCCAACCTGTTTGCCCGGTCGCCGTAATAAACTCCGCCGTGTTGGCGTGCACAAAAACTTCGATCGGTGAATTAACAGGCAATACCAATGACGCCTGTTCGACGCGCCGCGTCAGATCAGCCCTCGCGGTTTCAAGCAAACGCAATATCTGCTCGACCTCGCGGACAGCCAGGCTCACCGGGTAACTCACGCGAAAATGCTCGCCCGCCAGCGTAGCCCGCTTATCAGAGGTCATACCGCCGCGCGCTGCTGTCGTGTAGGTCGCGGGTGACATCCGGTCGCTCCCATTCCTGGCACCGTACCCAGCCAAGCTGCTCGCCACACCCGGAAAATAAAACGCCAGGATTTGTTGGTAGCCCAGCCCGCGCGTGGCCATCACGTGCGCGCCTTCCTGGCACAGACCCAACCCGTGGCCGAAGCCGTGACCGGTGAAAACAAAGCGTTCGCCGCGCCGTTGTACCTCGAACCAGGAGCTTTTCAGCAACTGCCAACCGAGTTTGCGTCCCACCAGCATTTTGAAATCCCAGCCGCTCAGCACACGCCGCCGTGCGCCCGTGACCGCCAGCGTTTGCGCACGCCCGCTGGCATCGCGTTGTAAGACGGCGATACTTTCCAACCGCGCGCCGACATCGGTGCGCGTGTCACCGCGCAAGGCCTGCGCCAGTTGGGCCGCCGTGATTTCGCACGTCCAGTTGCGATTGGGGCGCGTGGCGCAGTAATCATCGCGCACGCCGCGCAAATGCTCTGGCGCACGCACGCCCCAGAGCGTTTCCAGATTCGCTGTTTGTCCGCCACAGGCTGCGTGAAAATAGGATTCCGCCAAATGCCCTTGCCGGTCTTGCAAAATTTCACCCGCTGTTTGCGTCACCGCGCGCCTTACCGTTTCGCGCGTGGGTGTTTTGTCCAGCCAGAATTGCTGACAATGTGTGGTGCTGCAAAAATCAAAGCCTTCGCGTGCGTGCCGCCCCAGATTCTGCATGGCGTAAGTGCGGCTGACTACGGCCAAGGCTTTCAATGACTCCGCCTGCGTCTCGACGCTGCCCTCCGCCGCGACCACGCCCGCCACGTATGCCTCAAAGGGCAATTCTTTGATGGCGGATGGCGGAGTTTTTGATTGCGGATGGCGGATGGCGGATTGCGGATTGCCCAGCCGAACGCGCACCGTTTGTGGAAAACGCGCAGTCGAATGCACGGCAAAATCAGTGCCTCCAATCTCCCCGTCTCCCCGTCTCTCGATCACACTTGCCGCCAATCCACAATCCGCTAGTCCCAATCCGCAATCCAACATGCGTTTGGCGATTTCAGCGCCTTGCGAACCGTGCGCACGTTTGAGCAGGACGACAAAGCCGAGCTTGATCTCTTCCGGCGCGGGCAGGCCACTGTCACGCGGCGGGGCCACGAAGCCTACGAACCAGCCTTGCGTTTGAAAGCCGTTGCTCGCGGTCGAAGTCCCGGTCTTGCCGAATACATAGACCGGCAATTGATCTAACTGCGCTTTGTCCGCCGTGCCGAATTTGACCGCGCCGCGCATGCCTTCGAGCAAGACGGCGCGCTGTCGTTCGGCCAGATTTACTTTGGCTTTCAATTGCGCCCCAGCTTCCCCCTGTTGTGGACGATATAAGCGTCCGCCATTCACCAGCGCCGTATACGCCGCCAGCAATTGCACCGGCGTCACCAACAGATTGGCGCTGTCGCCCAACGCTTCCTGCGCGCGCCATTCGCCGGTAATCAGTTGCCCGGCCACTTCGCCGCCCGCGTTCACGCCCGTGCGCGCGCCAAAGCCGAACCCGGCCAGTGTCGCGTTGACGGCGCTGGCGCTGATGCGTTCGCCGACGTGACCGAAATAGTCGTTGCAGGAATAGGCCAGCGCCTGCGGCAAGTTGAAGGGCGTCGTGCTTTTGGGATGTGAGCAAAGCGTGGCGTAATTGCCGCGCGCATAACGTCCACTGCATTGCCGCGCGGTGGCGCGTTCGAGCAAATGCGCGCGCATGGCCGTCAACGCGGTAAACGGTTTGATCGTTGAGCCAGGTGGAAAAGCTTGGCTGAACGCGAGACGCGGATTGACGACCGCCAGCAAGCGTCCGGTTTGCGGATCAATGACGAGGACGGTGCCTTCGCGGTCGCCAAGCGCGGCAGTGGCGGCGCGTTGCCAACGGTCAGCATCAACGTTCAAATCAGCCGGGACAGCTTTGGATTCAGCAACGGGCGCAGAAGGATCGCGTGGTTCAGGTACCGTTCGTTGCAGGGCGCACGCGTATGCGCACGCCAAACTGAAGAGGCAAGCCGAAAGTTTTGCGCTTCGCCTTAACATCCCGTCGTCATGAATTTGGCGACTTCGGCTACAAGCTGGCCGGGTTTCGCTTGAGAAGAAAGAAACAATTTGCGCGCAGTCATGTTGTAATGAGAATTCAAGTCCGCATACAGATCCAACTTGCCATCGCCGTCTAGATCGCCGGCCCATTTCAGGTCCCAATCAATATCGCTCACCTCGCCTTCCAGGCTGCAAAGCACCTGTGTTATCACACCATCGGTCAACAAGAGTTGAGGGTCGCGCGGCAAAATGGAATCCACGCCAGGCCCCGTCCCAATGAGCTTGAGTTGATAAGATTGCGTCCCAAGCTTCAGTGACACAGGCGAATGCGTGTACAGCGAGAAAAACTCATCCGGCTTAGCATAAAAAATCGTTGTCACTGGGCCGGGCTTCAATCCCGGTACATTCTTGATCAATAGGAGCGGTTCGGTTGGATGCTCGACGCTGACGCTTTTCCCCGTCGCACTCAACTCATCTTCATCCATGATTGGATCGTTTACGAACTGAATCTTGATAGTTGACTCCATTAACTTGGAGCCGCTTTCCATCACAAACAGTCCCAGCCATTTTTCACCATTGCGTGCCTTAATCTCCGTGCCGTGAAAGCCTTCTCCGGTTTCCAGCAATTGCACACCAGTCAATGGCCTGCGCACAAGTGTGCTTGGTGGTGGCACTTGGTGCTCGGCATTCTGCAACGGCTTGAGGATAACCCCTTTCTCTGGTTGTTTGCCGAAATGCGCGGCGACACCTACCGCAATCAGCAACGTCAACGCACCAATGAAAAGCACTTTTTGCCAATGCATAGCCCTACTCCATTTCCGTTTTGATCGAAAGCGCTGTCACCTCCGCCAACGCCCCCACCGTCATCCACCACCCCACAAACACCAACAACAACGCCAGCGCCAGCCGCCCACCCAACAATCCCATCTCGACCCACGCCCCGCCAAACTGCGTCCGCGTGAACAGCAGGAAGTAGACCGCCACGCCGAACACGGCGAATAGCAACGCGTAGATCGCCACCGCGCGCGGCGCGAACGCCCGGCCCAAATGTCGGAAGAAGCCACGATAGGCGTTGCCTGCACCTTCGCGGGCCGCCGCCAGCCAGAGATGAATCGCCATCAGCGGCAGCGCCAGATACAACACCACAAAGCGCGACCAACTGAGCAGCGTGCCTTGCCAGGCGCGGCTCTGCTCGTAACTCAGCTTGCCAGCCAGCCAGCCAAAACCGAAGCTCAATAATCCGGCCACCAACAGCAGTGGCAAGCTCACCAGCAGCAGCTTCCAGCAATCCTGCAAGGCGCGTCGCAACAGGTAACCAGGCCCGACGCCGATGCGGACGTAACTCACCGCCAGCGCCTGCAACACGAAAAACAACACCACAGCGGCCAACGGCAGCACGACCAGGCTTAACAGCACGTGCGTCACGGTGCCTACGCCGGTGGTGAAAAAGATGTAAAGCACCAGCAGCAACAGGGCATAAAGCAGCAACGCAATCAGCGTCGCGCCAAAGTTGGTGAAGAGTTTGCGCGCTGCGCTGGTGATAGAGGCAAAGATGTCTTTGAGCATAGTGGTCAGTGGTCAGTTTAGAAGTTGCCCGATTATTTTCGTGGTGGCGGCAGTGGTGTTCCGCACTTGCGGCACGGCACGGTTTCATGCGCTTTGGTGCTGGGGGCCACAGTCTCGCGGCCACAGCGGGGGCAGCGCCGCGCGAGTGATTTGGCGACCGTGTGGGCCAGCAACCATTGAAAGATTGGATTCATAACTACTCTTCCAATAACTCGCTTAATGCAGCGCACGCCGTTTAACGACGCCGCCGCTTACGTCCGAGATCGGATGGATGACGACGAAGGCGTTGGCGTCAAGCTCTTCAATCAAGCTTTTCAGCCGATACAGTTCCAGCCGCGTCACGACGCAAAACAGATTGTCCATCTCGGTATCGGTCAGCCCGCCGCGTCCCTGGTACACCGTCACGCCGCGCCCCAAGTCATTGATGATCGCCGCTTTGATCGCTTCGTTCTGAGCCGACACGATGATGACACCGTTGTACTCTTCGATGCCGTGCAAGATGAAATCTATCGTGCGCGAGGCCGCAAAATACGTCAGCATCGAATACAACGCCGACTCTACGCCCAGGAAAAAGGCGGCGACCGCAAAGATGACGATATTAAAGACCAGAATCACATCGCCCACTGTCACGGGCGCTTTCTTGCTCAACAGCAGCGCGGCGATTTCCGTCCCATCCAACACCGCGCCGCCGCGCATCGCCAACCCAATGCCCGCGCCCAAAAAGAAGCCGCCGAAGACCGCCGTCAACAGCTTATCGGGCGTCACATCGGGATAATGAATCAGCGCCAGCGCCAGCGCCAATCCGGCAATCGCCAGCGTACTTTTCAGCGCGAACGTCCTGCCGATTTGCCGGTAGCCCACCAGGATGAACGGCAAGTTGAGCAGCAAAATTGGCACCCACACCGGCACCGGCGACAACGCCGCAATCAACATCGAAACGCCCGTCACCCCGCCGTCAATAAAGCGGCTGGATAGCAAAAAGCCTTTCAAGCCAAACCCGGCGGAGAGAATGCCGAGGGTGACGAAGGCGGTGTTGGTGATGGTTTGCTTCGTGGCTTTCATCTGCCGCCGGCAACTCAATCGCTGGTAATGGTTCTATAAAACCGACCTCGCCGATACAGATAACTATATCCCCCTTTTTCTGAAAAAAGGCCTACGGTGGCGTGTCTGTAGCGGAAGTGTCTTTGGGTTTCATAGTTATAATCCTTTCTGCCCTTCTGAAAAAGGTACAGGCACAGGTCGCTCGCGGGAAGCGACCTATCCAAGGTCCGTCTGACATAGCCGCCGTCTTGTTGCAGGTAAACGATCAACCGTTGCCGTTTCTCGCTGGCCCCCTTGCCCGCCTGAATGTAAACGGCATAGTCGATTTGCCCGTTGCCATCTAAATCTCCAGCGACACGCGTGATGCATTTCCGACCTTCTGATGTCTGGCTGGCAGCAAACCGCCAGTTGCCCGCGTGGCGGGTCAAATCCGCGCGGATCTCGTTGGGAAATCGCGGCGCTTTCGCTTTAGCAGCAAACGTGCTCGCACACAGCAGACCAACCGCCATGATCACCAAACAACTTTGACCTTCAAACTTCATGAAAGAGGTTCGCTAGTTCTTCGCGGCTCTGCCGCCCGATGTGCGGAAGGTCTCAGACCTTCCGTCAGCTTCTATCTAAGATTCCGGGGCTGTGCCCCGCCGGGGCGTAGCCCCAAATCCAAATTACCAGCAGCGGAAGGGCACAGCCCTTCCGCACATCCGGCGGCAGAGCCGCAAAACCGGCAACTGCCATTTACTGACCACTAACCACTGACCACTGACCACTACTTCTTATCCAGCAACGTCACCCGCCAATTCGCCGTATTCGCGCTGACAGACGGCGTATACATCAACTCCGCCCGCGCCGGAGCCGCGCGGAAATCGCCCGGCGTGATGACGCGCAACGCGTATTGGAACACATCGTCGCCGTCGAAGTAGTTCACAAACAGCGCCGTGCGATTGTCGCGGAATTCGCGGGAGCTGTACCAGTTCGACCATTTGCCGTCGCTGTAATTCAGATCCATGCCGCTAACGCGCTCGACCTGTTCACAACCCGCTGGGATGGGGTCTTCGAGCATCACGTAGCGGCCCTTGTTCCCCTGCACGTGCAACCGCGAGACGATCAGGTCGCCTGACCGCAGTTCGCCGGTCAACGGCTCGACCGTCCATTTGTTGTCGTTCACGCGCAAACGCAGGTATTCGCGCGTCAACCGCAGGCCGCCCGCCGATTGCGGCGCGACGTTCTGGTCGTTGGTGTAGTAATCCAGCGCCGACGACACATACAGCGTGCCGCGCCCCTGTTTGACGATGCGCAGTTGGTTGGAACCGCCCAGCGCGACGCCCTTGCGTTCAAAGACCAACGCCTGCCCGCTCGACACATCGGCGGCGGTAAAGCGTTTGGTGTTGATCTGCTCACCGTTCAGATAAACCTCGACCGTGTAATCGGGCGCGAGTTCGCGGCTGGCTTTGAGGTAATCAATCAACCCGAAGATCGCAAAGGCCGTGTGTTTGGTGGATTCCCAGTAATAACCGTTGCGCCGGTTGCTGACCAGCCAGCGGGCGGTTTTGGGCAACACCGCGCTTTCGGGTTTGAGTTGCGCGAGGGCTTTTAACGACAGGGCTGTCGCCTCGGTGTTGTTCTCTTCGGTGAAATCGAGCATCGGGCGGCGCGTGGATTCCCAATGCGCGTCGAGTTCGTTGGCGCGCGCGGATTTTTCAATCTCGCTCGCCACCTGTTCGGCGCGGCCTTTGTCGCCGCGCGCACGCAGGGCTAACGCAAGTAAGGCGCGTCCGTAAGGTTGCAGGTTGCTGCGTTTGCTGAACAGGTCAAGCACGAAGCGCGGGTCTTCTTCGGCGCTGGCGTTCAGCGCGTAAACCAGATAGGCGCGATCCTCAAGATCAAGCGGTTTGCCGTTTTCGGTTTTGTTCGCGTCGAGAATTTGTTTGATCTTTTCGCGCCCGTGATTGAGCCGGTAGCTTTCAACCGCGAAGCCTGCGCTGCGGGCCATCTGCAACCCATCCACGACGTAAGCGGTCATGAATGGATCGGTCGGATCGTCCTTCCACCAACCCCAGCCGCCGTCATCGTGCTGGTAGCCGTAGAGCCGATCCAAGCCCTTCTGCACTTTCTTCTGCAACAAGCCGGTGTCGCGGATCGAAGTCGTTTTGACCTCTTTCAACGCCTGGGCCACCACGACGTTGGGCAGGAAGCTGGACATCGTCTGTTCGGTACAGCCATACGGAAAGCCGGTCAGATAATCCAACGCGCCAAATAACGAAGCCGCGATGGAAGGCGAAGCTTCGACGCGCAAGGTGCGCGCCAGCGAATTGGCATTGGCGGGCAGATCGAGCGAGATGACTTTTTCGGCGGACTCTTCTGACAACGTCGTCACGCCACTCTTATGCTGATGCAAGCCGCCAGGCACGATGGGCAGTGGCAATTCGACGCCGTCTGATTCCTCGTTCGTCTTGGCCGTCGCCAGCAAACTGATGTTGCCGATTTGCGACGCTTGCACGCGCCAATCCACGCGGCGCTCGCCGTTTTGCGGGATAGTGAATGATTGTTTGGCCGCGTCCAACAGGCGCGCACCGTTGACCTGCAACTCGACTTCGGTGGCTTTGTCCGAATTCAGGTAGTTGTGCACGATGCCGGAAATCGTGACCGTGTCGCCTTCGGTCAGGAAGCGCGGCGTTTCCAGACGCAGGATCAGATTCTTGCGCGCGAGCACTTTGTTGATGCGCGAACCGACGCGCAAATCGGCCGTCACCGCCCGCGCCGTCGCCCGCCACGTCGTCAGGTTGTCGGGCAGCTTATCCAGTTTGACGGTCGCCTTGCCGTCCGCGCCCGTCACAACATCGGGCTGCCAATAGGCGGTGTCTTTGAAATCCTTGCGAATGGTCGGCTCGACCAGTTGCGCTTCGTTTTTGAAATCGGCGAGTTGATATGACGGCTTGTTCAGCGCCAACTGCATCAGCTTGTCGCCGCTAAAGCCGGTGAATTCAAACGTGGTCGAAAACGATGTTTGCACCGCGTTGTAACGCCGCCCATAAAACGCGCGCCGAATGTCGCCCGCTTGGTCGGGTTGCACGCTGTAAATCGCCTCGTCCACCACGCCCAGGCTGACCTCGACGCCAGGCGCGGGCGAGCCGTCGGCGTTGCGCGCGAGGATGGTGTAGGACGCGGGGTCGCGCGGTTTGTACTCTTTCTTATCCGGGATGATTTCCAGGTTGAGGAACTTGTCTTTGGACGGCACGCTCAGCATCTTGTCGCTGGTGTAAAGCTCACCGTTTTTGACGTATGCCACACTCAGATACACGTTTGGCGAATAGCGGTCTTCAATTGGCACATCAATCATCGCGGCGCGCCCAGCCACGTCTACGCGACGCGCGGTGATGACACGATTGAGTTCGGTCGTCACCAACAGATGCGTCTGTTCGCTCGGCAGCATCAACAGTACGTGCGCGGTTTCGCCGGGTTTGTAAGTGGTTTTATCCGGCACTAGCTTGATCGAATCCCAATCGCGGTAGGCCGTGTCGGCCCAGCGGTTGTTGCGGTCGGTGGCGTACATATAACCACCTTCCGAACGAATCTGTTTGCCGTTTTCAGTGATGATGGTGTCAATGTCTATGTACCCAACGATAGGCACCTTGTAATCGTAAAAGGCTTCGCCTTGCGCGTTGGTTGCGACTTCGGCGCTGCTGAGGTCGGTGCGGTTGACCTTGTATTCGAAATGCTTGTAGCCGTCTTCGTTCTTTTCGATGCGCTCGTAACGTTGCTCGTAAAACTTGAGCGTCACCTTGGCCGCAACGGGTTTGCCTTCGTAATCGCTGGTGCGCACCTTGAGACGCGCCGTGTCTCCCTGATAGTAAACGTAACGTTCGGGCCGCGCGCTGGCAACTACGTTGCCGCGTGTGCCAGTGAACGAAGCCTTGCCCTGTTCCTCGCGCCGCGATGAATCCGTCACCATCGCTTCCAGCCGGTAGGTATAATCGTGCGAATCCTTGGCGTCGGGTTGCGGCACTTCAAACTCGACTTCGAGCTTGCCGTTGGCGTCGAGGCGCGCCTCGCCTTCTTTCACCATGTCGTTGCCGTAGCCATAATCGTCGCCATCGCTCTCTTCGCCGCTGTCAGCCTCGCCCAAGCCATCGTCTTCGGCAGCCCACCACCAGCGGTAATAGCGCGAACGATAGACGTACCATTTCACCTCGGCACTCGCCACGGGCGCGCCAAAAAAGTATTTGGCCTCGACGGTGAACTTGGTCTTTTCGCCCACGCCGACAAATTGTTTGGGCGTCGAGACGCGCACTTTGTATTCCGGTTTCTTGTATTCCTGCACATCAAAATTACCGGTCAATTCGGTTTCATCTCCGTCGGCGCCCACGCTGGCTTTGATAGTGTAAAAGCCGAGCTTGGCGCTCGCGGGGATTTCGACCTCGCCGCTGAAGGTGCCGCGCGCGCTCAGCGGCACTTCCTTTTCAAACAGCTTGCCGCTGTCGTTGTCTTCAATGCTGACGCGCACCGTGCGGTCGCGGAAGAGTTCATAACCATTTTCACCCAAGCGGCGCAGGATGCCTTTGAAATAGACTTTCTGTTCAGGCCGGTAAACGGGGCGGTCGGTGTAAATGTAACTGGCCGCCTTGCTGGTATCGCCGCCAAATTCGCTCTCGAAATAAAACGGCTCCAAGCCTGAAATAGCGAATTCGTCATTGTGCAGCGCCATCACCAGAAAATCGGCGCTTTGGGTATCCGCCTCTTCTTCGACAGGCTCCGGCTCGCCATTCGCGCGCGGCGCGGGCGTGGGTGTGGCCGTGGCTTTCGGCTCCTGTAGCTTGGTTTTCAAAATGCCGTTTTGATCGGTGACGCCTTGGGCCACGGTTTTGCCGGAACGGATGACTTCGATGCGCACGTCGGCGCGCGGCTCGCCGGTTTTGCGATCAATCGAATAGATGAGCATCTCGCCCGCGTGCGTCGTCTTGTTGATCGTCGCCAGATCGGTCACGACGGCGATGGTATAGGCGCGCAACTTGTCGTTGACGGCTTCGATCAGATACACGCCCGGTTTCATCTGGCCCAGATTGACCATGCGTGTGTCGTACTGGTTTTCGAGTGGCGCCAGCTTTTGGCGGAAGGTGCGCACCTTTTGATCGGGGTTGAGCAGCGGCACCTTGGCGAAATCGGCCTGCTCGCTCGGTCCCTGCTCGCCGGAGCGGAATTTATCGTTAAAGGCCGTGCGCGATTCGCGGCGCAATTGGTCGCGAATGTAGTTCTTGACCGAATAGAAAATGCCGGTCTTGAACTCGCGCAACTTGTCGAGCATTGACGGCTTGGCCTGATAGGTCGAAGCGACTTCGCTGCGGTCGGCCACGCCCATCCGGTGCGGATTGTCGAGTTGTTTGAAAAACTTGACCGGGTCTTTGATTTGGTAGACGCGAAAGTCCAGATAGTTGACCGCCTGATAGTTGATGTAAATGCGCGTCTTCTCGCTGGTGCCATACGTGCGATTGGTCGAGAGCGAGAAGTTGGGCTTAATGCTGGGGCTGGGTTGTGGCGCGGCATTGGCGGGCGTTTGCGCAGGCTGTTGTTGTTCCTGCGCGCGCGGACGGAATGTTGCCAGCGCCAACGTTGTGGCAATAACCACCAGATAAACTGTGATAACCGTGAAATGATTTCTTAGCTTCATAATCTGTCCACTCCGTCTCAAAAAAACCGCTTCCGCATTGGCCCTGAAGGGGCCGCATTCAATAGCCGGGGGCAACGCCCCCGGAACGCGCCGCGCGCCGGCCCGGCCCTGAAGGGGCCGCATCAAGCGTCAATCCCACAAATAGCGTTCGTCATACTCGACATCATACTTTTGCAACAACTCGAGCAATTCATCTTCAAACTTCACCCGTTGGTGATGAATCTTCTGTTTCGCCAAATAGGCCCGCAGGTTCGGAGTCTGTGATTTTCCGATTGAAAACGCGCCGTACCCGTCCTGCCAATGAAATCCCGCGAACTCACACCCTTTGGCTTTGATCCACTTGGACGAATCCTGTTTCAAATTCTGCAAGAGGTCTTTCAAGGCGATGTTTTTCGACAGCGAAACCAGCAGATGCACATGATTCGCTGTACCGCCCGCCGCCAACAAAGGCGATTGGTGATTGGCCGCGATGCCGCCGAGATAGGGGTAAAGCTCCGGCTCGATTTCGGGCGTAATCAAATCCGCGCGGTGTTTGGTTGAGAAAACAATGTGCACGAGCAAGCTGGTTAAGGTTTGTGCCATTGCAAACCTCTTGACGACAGATGCGGCCCCTTCAGGGCCGGTGATGTATTCACGCTCTTCCGGGGGCGTTGCCCCCGGCTATTGAATTTCGCCCTTTCAGGGCGGGGCGAAACGCTCACTGCAAAATCTTCAATCTGTAAAACCCCAAAAAAATTTTATTCCCTTCGACAGGCCGCCAGCGCCGGTCTGGATGTTGCTCCAACACTGACAAGCGCACCTTCTTCACTTCGCCTTTATCTTCAGCGGAACTGCCAGTGTGATAGACGACCCAATCGTGCGCGCCTTCGTTGGCGTGGCGCGCTTCGCCCAAAAAGAGCATCACGTGATAGGGGTATTTCTGCACCCAGGGCTGGTGATAAAAGAGCAAATCGCCCGGCTGCGCTTGACGCCAGTCGCGGCTGACAAACGTCGTGTTGTAATTTTTCAGCGTCCGTGCATCGGCAAATTCTGACAGCTTGCCGTTCGTCAAATCCGCTTCCTGAAATGAACCGAATTCGGCGCGAAAGAGCTTTTCACCAACCGGCGAACGGTCGAGCGTGTAGGCGCGCACGTCAGGCGCGACGGCTTCGACGCCGTCACCCATGCCTTGAAACCAAAGGCGGTCGTGTTTGCGCAACGCTTCGCGCCAGGCGAAACGTACCAGCCCTGCGCAATCACGTTGCTCAGCATTCCATTGCGCGCTCAAGCGATAAAACTGTAGTTCGGCCAGCGCCGTGAACCAGCGGCGGAAGCTTTCGCGGTCGGCATACGAACGCAACTCCATTGCGTCGGGCAGGCCATCAGCATCCCCATCATTCAAAGTATCAGGCAAGGTCGGTTTTGCCGGAGGAGTAGTCGTGGCGCGTGTGGTGTGCGCTTGCGGCGGCTGTCCGCAGGCGAGCAAACCCAGGCTCAAGATGAGTATGGCCCAGCCATACCGCTGGAGAGGGGACACCACTGTTTTCGGATGTGGCACGTGCTGCATCACTCGTTTAACCTTCTCCGGTTGCGCCTGTTGGGAAGAATAATCTCGTGTGACTTCGGTGCGTACTATAAGCGCGTGACGGCGGCCCTGCCAATAGCGCCAAAGGTCTTGGATGTTTCCCCATTCCTCCAACGCCAGCCCCTTGCGATGAGCCGCCGCCACGTGCCGGATCATCGCGCGTTTGCCGGATGCCGCCTACCCGGCCAGCTTCTGTGGACATCTGTGGATTGCCACATCATTTGCATTTTTCGAGCGCCGCAATGACCTGCTGCAAAGCTGCGGCTTCGTCGGGTGCAGGTGTTTGTTGCGCCTGCAAGGCTTCGCGCAAGGCGCGGCTGCGTTGATAAGCGGTGCAGGCTTCGCGCCGCAACTCGGTATTCCTGGCGCCTAGCTTCACCGCCACGTCCCCGATAAAGGCATACGAACCGGCGAGGTCGCGCTTGATCTCGGCATTTTGCGGATCGGCCTGCACAAGTTCTTCGCGCAATTTGGCGGCTTGGCGATGTTGGGCGAGCGCAGCGTCGAACTCAGCGCGTGCGGTCAGCACCAAGCCGAGCTTTTCGTGATCGAAAGCCAGATCACTTTTCGTTTCGGCGTAATCCGGGCGCAGGCGCAACATCTGCTCATCCAGCGCGAGCATCTGGCGATATTGCGTCAGCGCGCCGTTCGGGTCATTCAGCTTTTCCAGCGTTTCGCCCAGCTTGCCGTAACTGGTCGCCAGGTCGCGTTGGGCTTCGACATTCTGCGCATCGGCGGCGGCCAGCTTTTCCCGCAGCGCGAGCGCCTGCCGATACTGTTCCAATGCCGGCGCGGCCTCATTGTTGGCAAGCAAGCCGTTGCCGAGTTTGTCGTGCGCGATGGCTAATTCGCGTTGTGCGCGGGCGTCGTTGGTGTCGGCGGCGGCAGCGGTTTGCGCCACACTCAACGCCTGCCGGTAACTGGCGAGCATGGCCGGTTTGTCGCCGATCGCGCCTTGCCGGTCGCCGAGTTTGATCAGGCCGATGTAAAGGTCGCGGCGCGCCCGGCCATCATTCGGCGCTTCGCCAGCCAGCGCGCTGAGCAGTTGCAAGGCCTGTTGTTGCAGGGCCAACGCTTCGGGGCGTTTGCCGCTCAGGGCCGTCGCATCGCCCAAACGTTGCAGGCTCGAGGCCAGGTCGGCGCGCGCGGTGCGGTCTTGCGGGGCGACGGCGCTCAGCGGTTCGCGCAAGGCGCGCGCTTGTTGGTAATGCTCGATGGCTGGGCCGAGCGCACCGCTCATCCGCAAGGTATCGCCCAACCGATCCAAGTTGTTGGCGTGTTCGCGTTGCAAGGCGACATCGCTGGGCATGGCAGCCAGCAGCGGCGCGCGCAAGGCCAATGACTTTTTGTAGCTGTCGAGTGCGCCCGCCGCATCGCCCAGGTTTGGAAAACCGGGACGCCCTTGCACATCGCCGACTTTCAAATAGGCGGCGGCCAATTCGCGCTGCAAGCTGCGGTCGCCCGCTACTTCCTGCGACAACCGTTCCAGGTATTCGAGCGCGCGTTTGACCACCAGTTGCCGCGCGGGTGTCGCGCCAGGCAGCTTCTCAATCGCGTCGTGGAATTCAAACAGATAGACATTCGCCAATTGGCGCACTTCGTTGAAACGCCGCTCGGCGATGCGCGCCTGGCGCACGGCGGACACCAGCCCGGTCACCAAACTGATGACGACCAGCAGCGCCGCGATGACGCCGGCCTTGTGCCGCTGGATGAATTTGGTCGCGCGGTAACTCACCGTGTTCGGGCGCGCCAGCACGGGCAGGCCGGCCAGATGGCGGCGTATGTCTTCGGCCAGTTGTTCGGCAGAGGCGTAGCGGCGCTCCGGTTCTTTGCGCAGCGCCATCATCACGATGTTGTCGAGGTCGCCCCGCATCTGGCGGCGCGCACGTTCGGGGTCGAGTCCTGCCAGGCTCGCTTCATCAAAAGCTTCGGTGGCCTGTGTAGCCGGCGCGGGATGCGCGACGGCAGTTTTCACCGAGGCGCGCAAAATAGCCTCGCGGCGCTTGCCCGATTGCGCGGCGTGGGCCAGTGCCGTGCTGGGGCGTTCAGGTTCGGAATCACAAACCGCCTGTTCAATCTCGCGCACCGATAACCCCGCGATTTCATAAGGCCGCCGTCCGGTCAGCAATTCGTAAAGCAACACGCCCAGGCTGTAAACATCGCTGGCGGTCGTGACGGCCCGGCCGCGCACCTGTTCGGGGCTGGCGTAAGCGGGCGTCATCGGGCGCACCGAGGCTTGGGTCTGGGCGTCGGTCAGGTCGAATTGCGTGGGGTTGAGCAGCTTGGCGATGCCGAAATCAAGCAGCTTCGGCGTACCGTCGTGACTGATGAGAATGTTGCCGGGTTTCAGGTCGCGGTGGATGACCAGATTCTGGTGGGCGTAATGCACGGCGGCACAGACCGTGCGAAAGAGTTCGAGGCGTTGCGGCACCGTCAGTTTGTGCACGCGGCAGTATTCATCCAGCGGTTCACCCTCGACGTATTCGAGCGCGAAGTAGGGCGTGCCGTCTTCGGTTGCGCCGCCATCCAACAAGCGCGCGATGTTGGGGTGTTGCAGCCCGGCGAGAATCTGACGTTCGTAACGAAAGCGGCGCAACACTTCGCCGTGCTCCAACCCGCGCCGAATCAGTTTCAACGCGACGCGCTGACGGAATTGAGCGTCGGCGCGTTCGGCCAGATACACCGCGCCCATGCCGCCGTGTCCCAATTCGCGAATAATTTGATAGGCCCCGATGCGCTGGCCCGCCACGTCTTGTGTGCGGCTGAGCAACCGGGCCACCAAACCGCCGTTGACGCCGCCTTCCACGGTTGTCCCGGGTTCAGCGGGCAAGGCGTCTTGCTCTTTCAGCAACGATTCCACCTCGACCTGCAACGTGCCGTCGCCCGCGCAGGCCTCGGCGACGTAAGCCAGCCGTTCGCCTGGCGCGCGGTCAAGCGCGGACTGAAAGATGGCCTTGATGCGTTGCCAACGTTCTCCCGTCATGGTGCACGCTCCTTCAGGTTCACAACCCTGGGAGCGCAGGCCTCCTTGATGTTGTTGGCGAATTCGGCAAGCTGTTTTTCAAGCCCTGAAAGGGCAGGATTCAATAGCCGTGGGCAACGTCCACGGAAAGTGTGAGAGCCGTTTCCGGCCCTGACAGGGCCGCATTGAAAGCCGGGTGCGACCCTTTCAGGGTCGAGAAATAAGATCTCCCGTGGGCGTTGCCCACGGCTATTGAATGTTGCCCCTTCAGGGCGTCAACCCTTGCCTGCCGAATTCGCCGACAGGATCATCCTTGCCTGCGCTCCCAGGAAAGATCTGAAACGTAAACTCCGTTCTGCGTTAGCTTGATTCTTCCGGCTTGTCTGCCATTTTCTCTCCGCGCCGCAATTCGCGCTGCAACCAGGTGCGCGCGGTTTGCCATTCGCGTTTGATCGTGGCGGGCGACAGGCCGAGCACGTGGGCCGTCTCTTCGATGGTCAAATCGGCGAAGTAGCGCAATTCGACCAACCGGGCCAATTGCGGATCGAAGGCCGCCAGCCGCGTCAGCGCTTGGTCCAACGCCAGCAGTTCGATTTCGTGCGCATCCACCGAGGCGTCGAATTGCGCCGCCGTCAAACTGATGCGTTGCCAAGCGCCGCCGCGTTTGGCGGCAGCGTGGGCGCGCGCGTGGTCAACGAGCACCTGGCGCATCACTTGGGCAGCGATGCCAAAGAAATGGGCGCGGCTTTCCGCTTCGGCGAGTTGCGGTGGATGACCGATCAGGCGCAAAAAAGCTTCGTGCACCAAGGCCGTCGGTTGCAAGGTGTGACCGTCACGTTCACGGCGTAAATAGCTGTCCGCCAGCCGCCGCAATTCGTCATAGACCAAGGGCAGCAAGTTCGATAAGGCTTCTGCATCACCTTGCCCCCAAGCGGCCAGCAGGCGCGAGACTTCGGCTTGCGTGGCGGCGGGCACGGATGGAGATGACGGCGCTGACATTCCGGATTCCTCGCTTTAGATTGCCGTGGGTAATTTGCCTTGGGGGATTGGCACGCAGCTTAAAGGGCGCGACCGTGGAGCGCAAGCGTCACGTCCGACACAAGTAGCCGAATCGCCTTGCCCTCGCCTACAATACGCGCACGATGCGACTGAAGAGCCAGCGTAAAACTTCGATCATCTTTTTCACCGTGTTGGGCGCGTGTCTGGTGGCACTGGCGGCGGCGCTGAACGTCGGCTGGGTCATTCTGAACTGGCGCGAGGTCGCCTTGATGGTGGCCGGGGTGATCTTTTTTATCGTCATCATTGCCGGGCTGGTGCTGAACACGATCTTCCTGATCCGCGAAATCCGGCTCAACGAGCAACACGATAGTTTCATCAACGCCGTCACCCACGAATTGAAAACACCGATTGCCTCGATCCGCCTATATCTGGAAACGCTGCAAACGCGCGAAGTGGACGAGGCCAAGCGGCAGGAGTTTTACCGCATCATGCTGGCCGACAGCGACCGTTTGTTGCACACGGTCGAACAGGTCTTGCGCGCCGGACGCACCGGCCACAGCCAACGCCAGATTCAGCAGGCGGTGATCGAATTCAATGAGTTGGTGCGTGAGTGTCTGGAACTCGCGCGCATGCGGTTGAACCTTTCTGAGACGGCGTTGCGTTTCAAGTCCAGTCTCTCCGCCGATGAAAAAGCGCTGGTCAAAGGCGATCCCGAGGAATTGCGCGCGGCCATCTCGAACCTGATAGACAACGCGGTCAAGTATTCGGACAAGCAACTGGACATCGCCGTTGAATTGGCCGCGCCTACGCCCAAACGGGTCGAGTTGCGCGTCACCGATCAGGGCATCGGCATTCCGCGCGAACAGCTCAAACGCATTTTCAAACGCTTTCATCGCGTGCCGCGCCGGGTGGCGTTGGCGATCAAAGGCAGCGGCTTGGGCCTCTTCATCGTGCGTTCGGTGATTGATAAACACGGCGGCAAAGTATTCGCCGAGAGCGCGGGCGAAGGCTTGGGCAGCACGTTTACCATCCAATTGCCCCGCGTGCCGGAACCACGTGCCAAGCCGGAAACGAAATTGAGCAAAGTGGAAGCTACACAATGAAACGGGTCTTGCTGGTCGAGGACGAACAACACCTGGCCAACGTGTTGCGCTTCAATTTGGAAGCGGAAGGCTATGCCGTCGAGATTGCCGGTGATGGTGAAACGGCGCTGGCCTTGCTGCTGCAAAAACCGCAACCGTTTGATGTCGTCCTGCTCGACGTCATGCTGCCAGGCAAAAATGGCTTTGAAGTGGCGGCGGAATTGCGCGCGGCGGGCCAATTCGTCCCGATCCTGATGCTGACGGCGCGGGGCCGGGCCGAAGACGTGTTACAAGGCTTTGAGGCGGGTGCGGACGATTATCTACCCAAACCTTTCGAGTTGAGCATCCTGCTGGCGCGGCTGGGCGGCTTGTTGCGGCGACATCAATGGTTGCATCAGGCAAAGGGCGAAACAGCGCCGGCGAGCGCGGGCCAAGTTCCCCTGGAAGCGGAACCGGCGATCTTTCAATTTGCGGGCAAGACGATTGATTTTGGCGCGCTGGAATTGCGCCTCGGCACGCGCACCGTGCAATTGACGCTGATGGAAGCCGACCTGCTGCGCTACCTGATCAAGCACGAAGGCCAGGCCGTTTCGCGCCGCAGTCTGTTGGAAGAGGTGTGGGGGCTGCACGAAGACACCGACACCCGCGCGATAGACAATTTCATCGTGCGCTTGCGCCGCTACATCGAAGAGGAACCCTCGCAACCAAAACATCTGTTGACCGTGCGCAGCGTGGGGTATCGCTTTGTTGCCGGAGACCAGAGATAGAACATGGTGCCGCAAAAAAGCGCACAAGACACAAAAAGGATTTCTACCGGCTTGAATCGGTCTGATTTCCTTTTGTGACTTGTGCGCTTTTTTTGCGGCGGCCTATAGAAGCGCTACACTACAGCGGTTTTACTTTGGATGTGCAGGTAGCAAGGTGTAAGGCGGGTTAGTAACCCGCCTTACACCTTGCGCGGCCCTGAACACACAAGTTGAAAACCGCTATAAGATGCCCGAAATGCGCCAGTACGGAACCGGGACCGGGTGACTCGGCGTGAGACCTATGCGGGAGTACCCGGTCGCTATCGCTCCCGGTTCCGTACCGCTCCGCTGGCTTTCCGACCCGACATCTTGGTGTGTTTTCCCTATAGCTCACCACTTCACTTCCTGCCCCAATTCACGGAAGCGCTTCAATTTCATATTCAACGTTTGCACACGCAAGCCGAGCATGGCCGAAGCCCTGGTCTGGTTGCCGCCCGTTTGGCGTAGCGCCGTTTCGATCAGCGTGCGTTCGTAATCATCCACCATCTGCGGCAGGTCAACCCCGGTGTCAGGAATCGCCCGCAGTGTGGCGAAGCGCAAACGCGAAGGCAGCAACGATTCATCAATTTGTGGCGGCGGGGTGGCTTCGATAGCGCATTCCAACACCGCTTCCAACTCGTCAATGTTGCCCGTCCAGTTATATTCGGTCAGTACGCGCATGGCAGGCGCGGAAATCTCATGCTGCCCTTTGCCCAACTTGCGCGTCAGGCGCTCAACCAGATGTCGCGCCAAATAGGAAATGTCCTCGCTGCGTTCGCGCAACGGTTTGACCGTGAAGCTGTATGGTTTGAGCAATTCGACCAAGCCATAGGCGATGCGATTTTCAGCCCGCATGCCCGCCGGGTCATATTCGGTGGCGAAAACCAGCCGCGGCCCTTGCGCGCGCCCGCTATGCGCGCGCCAGCGTTGTTCTTCCAAGTGGGCGGCAAAGCGCTGTTGTAACAGCGGCGGCAGGCTAGTCAATTCGTTGATGTAAATGGTGCCGTGCGGATTGCTTTCGATCATCCCGCGCGAGCCGAATAACAAGGTGTGCAATGCCTCATTGCTCAGGCCGTGCGCGTTGACCGACATAAAGGGTTGCGCCCAATCTTCGCTGGCCTGATGCAAGACGCGGGCGATTTGCTCTTGCCGCAAGCCGCGTTCGCCGATGAATAAAACAGCCCCGCCCAGCGGGCGCTGGGCGGCCTGCACGCCGATGAACTCTTTGAGCGCGGCTACATTCGGGCTGACGCCGAGAAAACATTCGGAATGTTCCAGGGCAGTAATGCGCTGCGTGTTGACCAGGGTCAGCGCCGGGCGCGGTTGCAAAGCAGGCTTAATGGATGGGACGGTTTGGACGTCTAATGCTTCTGCACTTTTCATTGGTGTTACCTCTACCTCATCTTCTCTGTGAAGGTGCTCGTTTGAATCTGTCTACTGCCGCACAGGGCAGCGTGTTGAAGAAAAAAGTCCGGCCAGAACTAAACAATCTCTGTGCCAGCTTTTCTGCTGAAGCTAAGTACGCAGGAAACTGAAGCTTGAACGCAGCCGACTGCGGGGATTGCAGCGTTTCTTGTCCGCTTCCGGGATTGGCATTGTCCGGTAGCGAACTCAACGTCCGCAGTCAATTTATCAATTCATCAATTCTATTTCTCAATCGTGTTATCAAGTAAGCAGCGGTTCGGATGATTGAACATTTGCAATTACGGGGAACACTTCGGAAAGTTCCCGCGATGTTGGTGCGAAAAAGGCGGGCCAGGTTTCACTGTTCGGAAGGAAAACATGACAAGTTTGGATGGGGTCGTTAAGATGCAGGCGCCAACAACGTTCCGGGCAGAGGAGGCAAGTTCACCGTGGCATATCCGCAAAGTAAATTCCGCTTTACGCCGGAAGAGTATTTAACTTTTGAACGCGCTGCTGAAACAAAGCACGAATATATTGACGGATTTATTTATGCGATGGCAGGCGGCAGTCCGCCGCACAACCGGATCTGTTTCAATGTCATTGCGTCAATTGGCCCGCACCTGCGCGAGACAGAATGTTTTGGCTTCACCTCAGATCAGAAAATCAGAACCGATCCTCAGGATTTGTTTTCTTATCCCGACATCACGATTGTCTGTGGCGAGCCTGTCTTTCACGATCATCACAAAGATGTTGTGCTCAACCCCAAAGTCATTATCGAAGTCTTGTCGCCCTCGACCGAAACACACGACCGCGTGGAAAAATTTGCCCGCTACCGCACGATCAAGACGCTGACCGACTATCTGTTGATCGCCCAGGATCGCGCCAGCATCGAACACTTCAGCAACCAAAAGGGCAAAAGCGAGTGGCTGTATTCGGCAGCCATCGGCTTGCCGTCCGCTGTTAAACTCACCTCAATCAATTGCGCCTTAAAGCTCGCCGCTGTTTACGACCGCATTGTGTTCCCGCCGCCCAAACCGGTGCTCGTCCCTGTGCCTGACAAAGAAGTGAAAGAGGCGCTCGCCGCGCAAAAACCTAAACGCGCGAAGAAACGCTAGCTTTCTTCTTCAGTGCTATTCTGACGTTGAAAGTATTCCACGATCCGCTCCGCCTGCTTCTCGCCCACAAATGGCCGCAACTCCACCAAGCTCGCTTCACTGACACGTTTCAAACTGCCGAAATTGCGCAGCAGCCGTTCGCGCAGTTTTTCGCCCACACCCGGGATCGCATTCAGTTCCGAAGTGAAATCGCGCGCGGTGCGGCGCTGCCGGTGGAAGCTGATGGCATAGCGGTGCGTCTCGTCGCGAATCATTTTTACCAGCCGCATCACGGGCGAGGTCGGTTCCAGAAATACCGGTTCGTCTTCCCTGCCCCAGACCAGCAGGTGGCTGATCTCTTCGTGTTTGCGCGGCGGTTTGACCAACCCGACTAACGGCAGCGTGCCCAAGCCCAATTCAAACAACGCCGCCGAAGCCGCCGAGAGTTGCCCTTTGCCGCCATCAATGAAAATCACATCGGGCAATGGCTTCTCCTCTTTCAACAGCCTTGAGTAACGCCGCGCGACGACCTCGCGCATCGAGGCGAAATCGTCCGCGCCCGCGACCGTCTTGATGATGAACTTGCGGTAATCGCTCTTTTTCATCGTGCCGTCTTCGCACACCACCATGCCGCCGACGTTCTCGGCGCCCTGGATGTGCGAGATGTCAAACGATTCGATGCGCTGCGGGATGCCGGGCAAGACTAAGACTTCCTGCAATTCCACCAGCACGCGCGTCCAATCCGGCTTGATGACGCGAAAGCGCTGCTCGAAACCGATCTTGGCGTTCTTTTCGACCAGATCAATCATCTCGCGCTTCTGCCCACGTTGCGGATCGAGGATGCGCACGCGCCGCCCGCGCTTTTCGGTCAAGACCTGCTCCAGCAATTCGCGGTTTTCCCAATCCACCGGCACGTGGATTTCGAGCGGCACGTAATTGCCGATGGTGTAATACTGCTCTAGTACTGCGCCCAGAAATTCGCCCGGATTGAAATTGTCCACCGACACATCTTCCCAATAAAATTCGCGCCGCCCGACGATCTTGCCCTCGCGCATGGTGAAAAGCTGCAACGCCAACTGCTGCGCTTCTCGGTAATAGCCAAAGATGTCAATGTCCTGATCCGGCTGCGCCATCATCTTCTGCTGTTCGCGCAGGGCACGCACCGTGCGCAGCAGGTCGCGATACTTGG
Organism: Acidobacteriota bacterium; assembly: GCA_016196035.1. Taxonomy (NCBI): domain Bacteria; kingdom Pseudomonadati; phylum Acidobacteriota; species Acidobacteriota bacterium. The sequence goes on from JACPYM010000099.1 coordinate 157,775, forward strand.
CCGCCTGCTCAAAGCGCAATTCCTCCGACGCCGCGAGCATGCGCCCTTCCAACGAGTCGGCCAGTTCTTTGTCTTTGCCGTCCATCAGCAAGCGCACGTCATTGACCGTTTCGGCGTATTGGGTCGGCGTGCACAAATCTTTTTGGCAAGGCCCCAGGCAGCGTTTGATCTGGTATTCCATGCACGGACGTTTGGCGCGTTTGTAAATCTCGTAGACCTCGTCCGAACAACTGCGCAATTGAAATTCGCGGTTGACCAGCGTCAGCGTTTTGTCAGCCAGCGACGCGGGCAAATATGGGCCGTAATACATCCCGCCGTCTTTATCAACGCGGCGTGTTTTCAGCAGGCGCGGAAAATCTTCGTTAATGGTGAGCTTCAGATGCGGATACTGCTTATCATCCTTGAGCATCACGTTGTAACGCGGCTTGTGCAGCTTGATCAGATTCGATTCGAGGACGAGGGCTTCTTTCTCACTGTCGGTGACGATGTACTCAAAATCTACGATGCGAGCGACCAGTTCGCGCGTCTTCAAATCCACAATGCGCGCCGTCTGGAAATACTGGCGCACGCGGTTGCGCAAGTTCTTGGCCTTGCCGATGTAGATAATCTGGCCCTTGGCGTTCTTGTGCAGGTAACAACCCGGTTGGAGGGGCAGGCTTTGCAGTTTTTCGTCGAGCGTCATGGCCGTAATTCTTCACCAAGTGCGGCAGAAAACAAAAGCGGGCTGGAGATTGAGTGGTGTCCTATGCGTGTGTTGCTGTCTGAAAACAGGAACTGCTGTCCACGAAGACACCCGAAGTACACACGAAGAGTAGGGCAGAACTTCGTGTGTACTTCATGTGTCTTCGTGGCCGAGATTTTTCGCGGCGACAGCAACACAGCTTTAGGACATCACCGGAGATTGGTTCTCAACCTTTGACAGGCCAAGCTCGTGGTTGACTTTGCCTGCTATGCAATTCAACCCCGAACTAACTGAGGCACCCCGGTCCCAACACAATGGCGCTGTATGCAACCGCCACTTCCGCTTTTAGCAGAGAATTTCCGGCAGCATTCAATTCGCCGCCAGTTCGTGCGCTTGCTCAACGATAACGGCGAGGTTCGCCAGCAGGCTGGCAGCGGCAGCGGCATCCAGGCCCAGGCGTTGCGCCGCCGGATGCGCGGCCAATTGCTCCGGGCTAAAGGTCAAGAGCGCTTCCTCTAAGGCGGCGCGTGGCATCCCCAGGGCAAAATCGGCCAGATAATCCGCCAGGGTCGTGATCGGAATATATGGGTTTTCGGTCTCCAACCCTTCGACGCAATGGTGATACGCCATCGCCTGAATGACGGTCGCGGGCAATTGCCATTTTTCGCCGACCAGACGGCCAATAGAAGGGTGGAAGTCCTGTACGACCTGTTGAATCATCAGGGTCGGAAAGGGGCCAGAGCGCGCATCGCGAATCAAAATGTCCTGGATCACCGAATAGAGAACGTTCATGCCGAAATCCATCATCAACCCGCACAAAAACGCGACATTGCGTTCCAGCCGCAGCTGCGCCGCCAACGCCCGCGCCACAAAGGCCGCCGTGGCAGAGTGCAGCCAGAGACGGCGCTTGTCTTCGGCAAAGACATCACGCCCCAGACGGCGGGCTTGCAACGAAGCAGCCAGCACGATGTTGACGACCTCATCAGCGCCCAGACGTTGCAACGCCGCCGCCAGCGAAACGATTTCACGTTCGGCCCGCTGGCGGGCTGAATTGGCATAGCGCAAAATACGGGCGGCGACCGCCTGATCGGCCAAAATCGCATTGCCGAGATCGCGCAATGAGTAGTTGGGCTGCCGGGTCAATTCCAGCACGCGCGCCGCCAATGGCGGCATGGCGGGCAGGTTGAAATCTTCCCGCATAATGTGGTCCATGATTTTGAAGCGTAAGGTTTCGGCGGGATTCAGCAAACCGGCGGAATGGCCAACCGTCGCCACTTCGTCCAACCTGGCTGCGACTGGCGGCTGGACAAGCGGGCCAGTGGCCCGGCGCAAGATCGCGTCAGCCGCGAGGCGCAGATTGACGACTGACACCCACAACGGCAGTGCGCCTTCGTCAAAGGCAAACCGGCCCACGGGCCATTTGAGCACCGCGTTAAACGCACCCATCACTTTTTCCGGGTTATCCAACACGGGATGATTGCTGGCCGCAGCGGCGGCGATTTCCCCTTTCGCAAAGAAAATCTCGATGCTGTAATTTTCCCGTGTCACTTTCAACGAACCGGAGCGCTGGTTAAGCGCCAGCCATTGCACAAGGTCTGACAAAGGCAGGATATGAATTTCTCCCTGAATCATACGGTTCAACGCTGGGGAACTGGTGAATTACGGATGAGCAACCGCAGGGCGGCTAGTGGAATTACCGCTGAAAGTTGCCGAAAAACATGCGCAACAGGATGCTTGGCACTGACGTTCGTGAGTTGCGGCCTGGAACCGGATTAAAGCGCAGAAAGATTCCGAAAAGCAACCATTATTTGCCGCATTAATTCGTGGTAGATTTCGCCGGGCCTTCGGCCAACCGCCTCAAGCTGTTTGATCGTTGAATTTCGGCAACGCGCCACTGACCAGGCGGCCCGATAAAAGCGGCAAGCGGCCGGTCGCGCTTTTCTCCCAGCGAATCCATTTCAGGTCGAGCACAAAGATCGCATACAGCGCAGGCACCAACAGCTTCGTCACATAATTCGCCAGAATCAGCCCGCCGATTTGGGCGTAACACAGCCCTTCCCACAACGGCCCGCCGTGCATGGCCAGGGGAATCAGGCCAAAAACCGTTGCCCCTACGGTAATCATCACGGGCCGCAGGCGCACGACGCCAGCATCCAACAACGCCTCGGTCAGTGGCGCGCCCTGTTCGCGTTTCTCTTCGACAAAATCGAAGAGCACGATCACGTGTGAGACGATTACGCCGATCAGGCTGGCGATACCCAGGAAAGCCATAAAGCCAAAGGGCACGTCCGCCAACGCCAGCGCCGCCAGTGCGCCCACCAGGCCGAACGGGATCGCCGAAAAGACCAACAGCGGTTTGAGCGCATGTTTGAACTGCAACACCAGCGCCAGAAAGATCGCCAGCACCGACACCAGCAACACGACGCCCAAATCCTGGAAGCCTTTGAGCCGCTCTTCGCGTTCGCCGCCGATTTCCAGCGTGTAACCGGGCGGCAGCGTTTGCGCGAAATCGTCGAGTTGTTTTTGCGCCGCCTTGAAGACTTGCGACGGCAAGACGCCAGGCACGGGCACGCACGAGATAGTGATGGTGCGGAATTGATTGCGGCGCACCAGCTTGGCCGCCTCCATTTTGTAATCCACGCGCGCAAGCTGCCGCAGCGGCACTTTGTTCGCGTTTTGTTGCGCGTAAACATAGAGGTTTTGCAAGTCGGACAACTGCGCGCGTTCCACCGCCCGCAGCCGCGCCACGACGGGGATTTGCTGTTCCCCGTCGCGCAGCGTCGTCACGCGCATGCCATTGATCCCCGCCGCCGAAGAAGCCGCCACATCCAGATTCGACACATTCGCCAGATTGGCGCGGTCGGCATTGACGTTCAGATTGGCGGTGAAACTTTCGGCGCCCCAATCGTCGCGGATGCGGTCGGCTTGCGGGATGGCGCGGAAGATGGCTTTGACCTTTTCGGCCTGCGCGCGCAGGGTCGCGCTGTCTTCGCCCGCCAGACGCACGGCGACGGGAATGCCGACGGGTTTGCCGTTTTCGAGTTGCCGCACGTCCACACGCGCGCCGGGGATTTGCGCCGACAGCGCCTGTTGCAAGGGCGCGACCAGTAGCGCGGTGTCGTGCTTGTCGTTCACCTGAATCACGACTTGCGCGTAATTCAACTGCGGCTGTTCGGGCGCGGCGGAATACCAGAAGCGCGGCCCGCCGCCACCGACAAACGACGTGAGCGAATGCAGCACATCCCGGCCCGCGTGTTCTTTGCCGTAACGCGCGGCCACTTCGCGCACGATGGCTTCGGCTTTGCTGGCCGCATTGTTGGTCGCCGCGAGCGGCGCGTCTTCGGGCAGATAAATGTCGAGGTACGAGAGGTACGACAAATCCTTCGGGAAAAACTCCGTGCGCAACTGCGTCACGGTCAAGCCGCCGCCCACCAACAACAACGCCAGCGAGGCCAACACGACCTTGCGCCGGTTCTCCAAGGCCCAGATGCCCGCGCGGTAATACAAGCCTGAAAAGCCGCGCGCGCGTTGTTCGGTCAAGGTGCGTTCCGGTTGTGCGCTCGGTTTCAGCAGGTGATAGCCCCGCAGCGGAATGAAGGTCATCGAAACGATGCGCGAGGCTACCAGCGAACACGCAATCACCACGGGCAAACTGTAAATGAATTGCCCCACGGTGCCGCCCACCAACAACAGCGGCAGATAGGCCACGATGTTGGTCACCGTCGCATAAAAGATCGCCTGCGCCAGTTTCATCGGCCCCAGCCAGGCCGACATGCCACGCGGTTTGCCCGCCGCCAATTCGCGTTTGATCGCATCGCTGGCCACCACCGGATCATCCACCAACAAGCCCAGCGCGATGATGAGCGAGGCAATCGAAACCTGCTGCAAATCAAGGCCCAGCAGGTGCATCAACCCGAAGGTCAGCGCCAGCGCCACCGGAATCGAAAGCGCCACCAGCGCCGCCGAACGCCATTCGCGGAAACCGATAAAGGCGATGATGACGACGAGCAAGATCGCTTCCCACAGGCTGCGCATAAACAGGCCGATGCTTTCCTTGACTTGCAGCGGTTGATCCGACGTGCGCGCCAATAGCAAATCCGCCGGCAGTCGCGGTTGCAAAGCGGCCAGTGCGGTGTCTACGGCTTGACCGAAGGCGCCGATCTGTTCGCCCGCGCGCATCTGCACGGCCAGCGTGATGGCGCGGGTGCGTTGCCATGGCCCGCCGGCGTCGCGCCAAGTGTAGTAGTTCAAAAAGCGCGGCGGGTCTTCGTACCCGCGCGACACGTCTACCAGATCGCGCGCATAGACCGGCAAGCCATTGGCCGAAGCCGTCACTACCGCGTCGCCGATTTCGCGTGCGCTCTTGAATTCGCCCGAAGGATTGACGGCCAGGTTCTTGTCGCCGATTTCCAGCACCCCGCCCGGCGCGGCGCTGTTGCGCGCCCCCAGAACTTGCCCCAAGGCCGCCGGTTGCACGCCCAAGGCCGCCAGCCGCTCTTGCGAATAATCCAGAAAAACGCGCTCGGCCAGACGGCCCGTGCGTGTGACTTTCGACACCAGCGGCACGGCCTGCAAGGTGCGCGCGATCAGGTCGGTGTGGTCATCCAATTCGCGGTAACTGTATTTGTCGGGCGCGGCGGCGCGCAGTTTGGTTTCGGTTTCTTGCAGATCACGGATCATGACCGGTTGCCACAGGTCGGGTTGAAAGCCTGCAACTGGCAACGCTTCGCGCAAGCTGTGTTGCGCGGCGGCGATCAACGTCGCGTCGTCACGCCCTTTGTCTGCAATGCTGGCGAGATCAAAGCCGATGAAGCCGTTGCCGGTGAAACGGCGGACTTCGCCGCTGATGCCTGTGGCGTGCAACGCGCGCGCGACGGCTTCCTGCGCGGCGTTGACGTGGCGCGGCGTGGTGGCGGGTGGCAAGCCGATGACCAGTGCGGCGCGGTTCTCGGCTTTGTCAGCGCGTGTTTGTTCAATCACCTGGCGCACGGCGCGCGCGTTGCGCGACGACCATTTCATCGGCGCGCGGACTGGCGACGGTCAGCATCAGCGCCGCCGTGTCGCCGAAATCCTTCAAGAATTCAACCGGCCCCGCGCCCGGCGGCAGGTCGCGGATGCTGTCGAGCTTTAACCGAATGTCGTCGAATTCCTTGCCGATGTCTTTGACCTTTTCGTCGAGCGATACGTAAACGATGGCCGCGCCCGTGCGCGCGCTGGCTTCGATTTTTTCGACGCGCGGGTTGAGCGCAAGCTTGGCTTCGAGCTTGCGGACGACTTGCTGTTCGATGCGTTCGGCGCTGACGCCGGGCCAGGCGCAGATGGCGACGGCGCGGCGGATGGCGACTTCGGGGTCTTTGCGCTTGGGCATCGCGTGGTAACTGTACGCGCCCCACAACAACGTCACGACGAACAGCACCCACGCGATGTGACGCGTCTCGGTAAAGAAGCGCGCGGCATTGGGTTTTTCGAGCAAGGCTTGGGTACCGTGATTGGAATTGGACATGATGATTTCTCCCGTCAGCAGCTTAGTTTCCGTCGTAGAGCTTTTCCGCAGGCGCTGGCGGCACGTCCCGCAAGTTTGCCCGCTTCGCCTTTACCTTGCGCGCCAATGCTTTGTCGGGCAGGATGACGAGCGACCCTTCCAACGCATCGCCTGAGACCTGGAATTGCCAGAGGCCGTGCGTACTGCCAGCCGTGAATTCGCAGGAAAGCGTTCCTTTCGTTTGGTCGTATTGAAACTCCAGCGCGCCCATCGGCACTCTCTCTCCGTTGATGATCTTATCCGCCAACAACCGCATGACAGCGGGCTTGCCCGCGACCGGCACGAAGCGGTAAACCACGACTTCATACTTACAGGCCGGGCGGTTGCCGGCGCAGACGGATTCGCCTTTCCAGGTGCCGGCGACCGATGGCGCGTTGGCCGTCTGCCCCAGTGCGGCAGCGGCGTACGCCGCCAGCAGCATTGCGCACAGGCCAGCCCGTTGGCTGGTTGTTTTCATCGTTTGCCAAACCATAAGACCTCCAAAGATGTTTTGTTCTCTCAAGCCGAACGCTAAAGCGAAACAACCGCCAGCGCTACACACAGCGTTTACCGGCCCCTGCGGGCGCAAGCGTTCAGAGTTCCGCCTTTAGGCGGTCAGCGCGCCGCAGGCGCGTCAAACAAGGCGCTACGCGCCTGACCGCCTAAAGGCGGAACTCTGAACGCTTGGTTGCCACGGCTCAGCTTTCGACCAACGTTTCAAAGAGCCGGTTCAGCGCGGAAGCGCAGCGATGAGAGCCAGGAAAAGAAGCTCTCCTTCCTTCTCCCTTGGAGCGGTCTGCCTTCGCTGCGCCTCCGCGCTAAACCGGCTTCAGCCGCGCTGTTTATTCGGTGATTTGCACTGGCTCGCCTTCACTCACGACCGTCGCGCCGTTGCTGACGACTTGTTCACCGGCCTGCAAGCCTTCGACGATTTCGATCAGATTGCCGAAGGCCGCGCCCAGCTTGACCGCACGCCGCCGCACCATCTGTTTGCCTTGTTCATGCGCGACGACCAGCACGGCGTAACTTTCCGTCTGCGCGCGCACAATCGCGCTGAGCGGCACGACCAGACGCGGCGCGGAGGCGGGCGCATTGGTTTCGGGCACGACCAGCGTGGCGATCATGCCTGCGCGCAAGGCGGCGGGTGGCCGCGCGATGGTCACTTCGACCTCAAAGACGCGCGTGCGCGCATCCGCCGTCGCCCCGATGCGCGTGATGCGTCCTCTTAACTCACCCTTGGGCAGTTCCTCATTCGCCAGCGCCTCGCAAGTCAGTGCCAGTTCTACGCCCAGTTTCAGATTCGTCACGGTCAGGTCGGGCACGGCGAAGACGGCCTTGACCGCGCCGGCTTCGGCCAGCGGCAGCCTGGGCGCGCCGGGCGCGCCCAGGCTGCCTTCTTCAAAGTTGCGGCGCAGCACCAGCGCGTCAAGGGGCGCGCGCAAGACGGCGTCGCCCTGCGCCAGTTGAGCTTCGCCAATGACGGCGCGGGCGCTGTTGATCTTGGCCGCTACGACCTGGGTTTGCGCGCGCGCGGCTCCGACTTTGGCCTGGGCCAATTCGGTCTTGGTCTTGGCCGCGTCGAATTCGGGGCGCGTCAGGCTGTCGGCCTCAAACAGGTTGGTCGCGCGTTCGAGGTCGCGTTGGGCCTGGCGCAAGGCGGCTTCGGTCTCGGCCAGTTGCGCCTGACTGGTGTCGCGCGCGGCCTGGGCTTCGTTCAGTTGGGCCTGTGCGCCGTTGACCTTGACGGTGAAATCAGCGGCGCGCAACCGCGCCAGCACCGTGCCGCGACGAATCCAATCGCCTTCCTGCACGGCGCGCAACCGGCCATCGGCCCCGCGCACCTGCAACAGCTCTTGCAAATAGCCGCCGTGTTTGAAGGCCAGTTCGAGCTGTTGTGCGGGGCGAATCGTCGCCGAATAACGCGCGCCGCTGCTTTCGGCATCGGGCGTGTATGGTTGAACGGCCTGCACGCGCACAGGCGTGAGCGGCTTTTCGTAGGCTTTGGCGTTGCGGCAACCGACGGCGGCAGCGGCGGCCAGCAACAGCCATAGCAAACTGCAATAATTCGATTTCATTTCCTCTTTCTCCTTTCCCACGAAGACACACGAAGGATCACGAAGAGCATTCAACCAGCTTCGTGCTTCTTCGTGTGGCTTCGCGGGAAGATGCTTTGGGCTTATTCGCCGATTGCTTTTTCAAAGTCGGCGCGCGCGGTCAACAACGCCAGCAAGGCCTGTTGATATTGATGATTCGCGTCGGCGACGGCGGCCTGTGTTTGCAACACGTCTTTGAGCAGCGCCGCTTCCTGTTTGAATTTATTGCTCGCCACGCGCAGCTTTTCCTGCGCGGCCTGTTGCGCGATTTGCACGACGCGCAGCAGCGCGCGCGCCTCTTCCAACTTGCGGAAACGCGCGTTCACGTCCAGCAACACCTGCGCCTCGGCTTCGCGCAAGGCGTTGTCGGATTGCGCGAGGCTCTTTTCGGTTTCGGCCAGTTCGCGGCGCTTGCGGCCCCAATCGAAGGGTTCCCACTTGACCGCCACGCCCGCGCCGAAGACCTGCCGCGGCAGCACCGCCGTGCCCGGCGGCGCGAAATAGCCCATGGTCAAACTCACGTCGGGCAGCCGTTCGGCCTGGCGCAAACGGCGCTGCAACTCGGCCTGGCGCTGTTGCAGGCGCGCCGCACGGATTTCACTGCGTTCGCCGAGCGCGCGGTTCTGCGCCGCCTCCAGGCTCAATTCATACAGCACGTTTTCGCTGACGTTGACCACGCTGAATTGCGTGCGCAGATCGCGGCCCAGCACGACGCCGACTTTGAGGCGCAACGCTTCGGCGAAGGTGGGGAAAGTTGGCCAGACTGGCTGCTCACGTTGCGTCTCCGGCGCGAAATAATCGCCGGGATATTCCGTCGTAACGGGCGCCAACGCCGCGGCAGGCGGCCCTGCCGGGGACTTCACGGCTGGCGTTGCCGTGAAGTCGGGCAGTTCCATTTGAACCGTCGTTCTCATTGCGCCCTCCTTGCTGGCGTAATCCCGCCCGCGCCGCGTGGATGCAGACTGTTCAAAATGTTGACCGGCAGCATCTGTGTGAACAGCACGCCGCTCAACGCCTCTTCGCGCGTCGCATAGATGCGGAAGACCAAGGTCAAGCCGGCCAAATCGAAAATGCGCTGAACGCGCTCGTTCAAAGAGTGAAAGGCCATGCGCCCATTGGCATAAGTGATTTGTTTGAACGCGCGCAACAACACGCGCAAGCCGCTGGTGCTGATGTGTTCGACCTGGGTGCAATCAAAGACCAAATGCGTTTCGCCCTGGGCAATCAGCCGCAACAACTCGGCTTCAAAGTTTTTCGGCATGCTCGTATCGAGTCTTCCTTGCAATTGCAGGCAGAGAATCGTTCCCAATTTGCCGGATGTAATTTGCATTGCTCCCTCCTTCGCGTTTCTGCGGTTGAGAAACGTCTGTATTTTTCCTTCCGCCTAACATGCGTAAAAACCGGCGCGAATTGTGTGCGCGCCGCAAAATTTTTCTTGCTGTAAATTTTTCGGTGACAACGTAGGGGGCAGACCTGGGTGTCTGCCCCGGTGGCAGCAGACGGAATCGAAGGTATCAGAGGCGACCGGGGCAGACACTCAGGTCTGCCCTACGTTGTCATCACCGGATTTTTTACAGGAAGAAATTTTCTCGCTGTAAATTTTCCGGCGCTGGCAAAGAATCGAAAGCCCCTGGGAGCGCGGGCAGCCCCAATTCTTTTACAGCAAGAAATTTTTCTGCTTCGCACTCCCCACTGGCGGCAAAGCAAAAAACACCACAACCAAGTTTTATTGAGATAAAAACCAATCCGGACGTGCCCACCCGGTTGGCGCGTGCGCAAGCCGAACGTGGCCTCAATGGTTTTCCAGCGGCCTGAAGAACGTTCAAAAAGTTGCTAGTCCTACCGGATTTTGTGGTTTGAGCGTTTTCCAGCGCCAGCGGCGCGAAATGTTTATAGCAACTAGGCGCTTAGCTCCGTTAGGAGCGACATCTGAGAGGCAGATACCGCCCCGCTGGGGCTCGCGTGCTCTTTCGCACTCCCACTATAAACATTTCGCCCCGCTGGGGCTGTCACCACAAAATCCGAGGTGATCAGAAAAGTTGCGAAAAACGACTGGCAGGCAAAGGGCTTATGTTTCGCAGGGCTGGGCTGTAATTTGGCGACGCGGCGGCGTATCATCCGCCTCTATTTTCACCACCACCAACGAGAGGAAACCCGATCAATGAACCGACGCGACTTTATCCAATCCACTGTCCTGACCACGACCTTGGCGGCCTTGCACACCACGCCCGCAGTGGCCGCCAAGGTCAATTGGCCCATCGGCTGTTTCAATCGCCCCTGGACGAAATGGAGCTTTGACGAAACCTTGAAACAGACCAAAGCGGCGGGCTATCAAACCACTGGTTTGCTCACGACGACCAGAGACGAACCGTTCATCGGCGCAGCAGCTACGCCCGAATATCTGACCAAGCTGAAAGCGCGCCTCGCCGCCAACAGTTTGAAAGCGAACATGGGCGCGCTGCGTTCGCGCCACAACATCCCCCTGCAAGAATCCATCAAAGAAGTGCGCCAGCAACTCGATAACGCCAAGTTCCTGGGCCTGCAATTCGCGCTCACGTTCGGCGTGGATAAGCCGGAAGAGTACGAGCATTACTACAAGGTAATGAGCGAGGCGGCGGCTTATGCGCAGGACAAAAAGATTAAGCTGGTGATGAAACCGCACGGCGGCGGCAGTGGCGCTTCGGAAGAGATTCTGCGTTGCATCAACGCGGTCAAGCAACCCAATTTCAAAATCTGGTACGACGCGGGCAACATCATCTACTACACCGGCAAAGACCCGATTGAGGAATTGAAACCCATCGCGCAACACGTGACCGGTTTTTGCGCCAAAGATTGCGCGGCAGTCAAAAGCGACGTGATGATTCAATTCGGCGCGGGCAAAGTGGATTTCGCGGGCGTCTTCAAAACGCTGAAAGCCGCCGGATATAAAGGGCCGCTGATGGTCGAATGTTGCAAACTCGGCGCGACGCCCGAAGAGACGACCGCCAACGCGCGCGCCAATCGCGAGTTTCTGGAGAAAGTGCTGGCGGCGGTTTAAGCGTTGCTGTTTGCCACGGGCGCAAGGCTGAGCGTAGGATGCGCCTGTTTCCGCTTCCCAAACACTTCCTAACACTGAGGTCACCAACCATGCGACAAATCAAATTCCGCATCATTGCCACGTTGCTTTTCGTGCTGCTGCTGGCGCTGCCTGGTTATGCCCCCGCTTACGCACAGGATGCCAGCCAAGTGTTGCGCACATCGGTCGGCTTCCGCACCGTCAAAAACACGGCGCAAATGGATGAAGCCACGCGCCAGGCCGTCACCAACCTGGAAAAGCAGGCGCAGGCTGCCAACGCCGCGCAAAAATACGGCGAGGCGCTCAAACATTACGCGCACGGCATGGTGTTGATGCGCAAACAGGAATGGACGCCGCGCCGCGCCTTTGAGACGGCGTTGCAGCTCAAGCCGAACAAGCTCATCTTCGATCCGGGCGAAATCGCGCATATCAAAGTCACGCAAACGTTCGCGCTCGATGAACCGCTGTCCGGCAAATTCACGCTCACGCTGGCGCTCTCGCAAGCGCGCACACAACCCGGTGTAACTACCAGCGTCAGCGCCGCACCGCCCCCAGTATTGAAAGAGCTGAAAACGCTCAAAGAGGTCGCGGCGGATTTCAGCAAGGAATTGCTGCTTGAAGCCGTCTTGCCGCAGGCGGGCGACGGCAATTACCAATTGCTGCTCACGCTGACGCCGGTCGAGGGCGCGCCCATCGTCAAACCGGCCAGCATTCGCATCGAGCGCGAGTTGAACGCCAAAGCGAATCAACTCAAGGCGCGCATCGCCGCCGTGCGCACCGATTTGGAGCAGCGCAATCAGGATGTCAATCATCAGGAATTGTTGCTGGCGTTACCGCGCGCCGATTACACGGCCTTGCTGATTGATATGGTCAACGACGGATCGTTGCCGCTCGACCGCGTGGCATGGGCCAGCGAATTCGCCAATGCACATGCCATGCTCGACCAGATCAGTAAGGGCGTTAATCCGCTCAAAGGCAAACGCGGCGACATCCCCTGGGCCTACAATTCGGCGGTGGATAACACGGTGCAACCCTACCGGCTCTTTGTCCCGGCCAAGTACGACGCCAAACAGAAATGGCCGCTCATCGTCGCGCTGCACGGCATGGGCGGCGACGAAAACAGCTTTTTCAACGGCTATGCCAAAGGCGCGATCAAAGAAGAGGCCGAGAAACACGGCTATCTGATTGTTTGCCCGAAAGGCCGCGGCTCGGCTTCGATGTACCTGGGCGCGGCGGAACGTGACGTACTGGACGTGCTGAAAGAGGCCAAACGCCAATTCAACATTGATGAAAATCGTGTGTATTTGATGGGGCATTCGATGGGCGGCTACGGCACCTGGTCGGTCGCGGTGAACAATCCCGAACTGTTTGCCGCACTCGCGCCAATTTCAGGCGGCGGCATTCCGCCCGTCGTGCTAGGTCTGAAAAAGATCGCGCACGTTCCCTGGATCGTGACGCACGGCGATAAAGACCCGACCGTCTCGGTCGAAGAATCACGCAAGATGGTCAAGGCGGGCAAAGACCTGGGCATTGAAATCAAATACAACGAAGTGCCCGGCGGCGATCACGGCAGCGTCGCGGTGCCCGCCTTTCCGGAAATCTTCGATTGGTTCGACGCCCACAAACGCCAGCCCAAAGCGGCGGTGAAAACGGCGGGCAGCGGGCAATAGACCCGCCTCTGGGTACGCAGCGCTTCCAGCGTGCGGGCTTGGCGTCAAACGCAAAAATGCCGGAGATTCGTTCGTTCGCTGCCAAATCCGCACGCTGGAAGCGCTGCGTACCCAGGTTCAGTTCGCCGCGCCCACGGCGACAAAGCCCGCCCAATAAAACGGGTGCCGATAAGGGCCGCGCAACAGCTTCAACGCCGCCGTGCGCAACGCGGCGGCTTTCGTGAGAGTGCCGGTCGCGGCGGAAGCCTGGCGCAATTGCCGGTGGAATTCGATCATCAAGGCGGTGGTCGCGTCCGCATCCACTTGCCATTGGCTGACGACGACGGTCGGCGCGCCCGCGATAAAGAGCGCCCAACTCAAGCCCAGCACGCCTTCGCCGGGAATGACCGCGCCGCGTCCGGTTTCGCAAGCCGAGAGCACGACCAGATCGGCGCGCAAATCCAGCTTCATCAACTCCCATGCTTCCAACAAGCCATCTTCGCTGTTGCCGGGTTCGCCCGCACTGACCGGGCCTATTACGCCAGCAGTGTCTTGCGCGAGCACGATCTGTGAATAGAGCGGCCCGGCATCGTTGAGCAACCCGTGCGCCGCCAGATGAATGACATCAGCGTCGGCGGCTTCGGCCTTAAACCGGTCTTCGCGCGCGGCGGCGCCGGTGTAAATGCGGCTGTGCGCCGCGCCGTAAAGCCGCGCGAGCGCTTTCACTTCGGTCTCGGCTTGCGGCAACGCTTTGGTGGGCAGCGCGCGCAACGCGGCGGCGGATTCGCCCATTGATGAGGTTGCCGGTGTGGCGGCGGTAGCGGGCCAAGCCGGATTGCCGAGCGCCAGCAAGGTGGCGTCGTGCGGGCGCGGCCCACGCCGGGCGCGCAGCTTTTGCATCTCGACCAGCACGGTCAGCGACGGCGCGCGGGCCAGCGTGAAATCTTCGAGCAGATAACGCGGCTTGCCCGCGCCGCCGGTTTGGCGCAAGGCTTCAAACGGCAATTCCCAAAGCGCGTTGTCGGGCACGAGCACGAGTTGCGTTTTGCCGCGCAACAGCGCCGCCGCCGGTTTGAGCAATTCGTCGTAAAGCTGCCCGGACATGGCGACGAAATTCAAATTGCGCGCAGCCAGCAAGGCGCGGAACTCGCGCACCCGCATTTGCACCTGCGCGCCCGTCAGCGGCAGTCGGAAGACTTGCAACGCGGGTTGCGGCGCGCGCGTGACGACGAAGAGAAACGTCTCGTGATCGCGCACGACATATTCGAGCAGCGCCGTGCGTTCATCAGGCAGCAGCGCAGCAGCGGTGGCGAGCGTGAAAGGCGGCGGCATGCCGCGTTGCACACGCAGGTCGGGATGCGCGGCGAAGAGCGTGTCTTGATTGGTTTCATAAGCGAGCCGCGCTTCCGCCAACTGCGCGTCCAGTTCGCTCAGGCGCGCGGCGGCGGGTTGCGGGCGCATCTGTTCGCGCTGGCGCTGCACATTGAGCGCGCTCATGGCTTCGTTCAAGCGGCGCTCTTCAACGCGCTCAGTTTCAGTCATGGACTTGCTGACATCGGCGCGCCCGTGCTGTAGCAGGTCAAAGAGCACGCGCGCCTTGGCCTGTTCGGCATAGGCCAGCGCCTCAACCGGCTGCGCTTCGGTGAGGGCCAGACTCATCAATTCAAAGTAAGGCAGCAGGCGGTGACGCAGAAAGCGCGGCTCGGCCAATTGGCCGCCGCCGAGTTCGCCGCGCATCGCTTCGAGCAGGGCGAGCGATTTGTCGAGCATCTGGTGCGCTTCATCCAAGCGCTTCAGGCTATGCAGCGCAGCGCCTGCCACGGCGTAATCAAACCAGAGTTCGCCACCCAGTTTCTTTTCTGCGGTCAGCGTGATTGCCCGCTCGAACATGCGTAAGGCGTCGGCGGGGCGGTCTTCGAGATAGTAATACATCGCCAGATTGCCGTAGGCGCGCAGCCGTTTGTAGGGACTGCCGGATTGTTCGGTCAGCGCCAGGCTTTGCTCGAACAGGCTCCAGGCTTCGACTTTTTGCCCGCTGTCGTAGGCGATCTCGGCCAGATGCTGCACGGCTTCGGCGCGCAGGTCGCCGCGTTTGAGCGTATCGGCAAGCTGCAACGCCTGCTGATACTGAGCGCGCGCGGCGGCGTGTTCGCCTTGCGCTTGATAGACGCTGCCGATGTTGATGAACAAGGCGGCCAGCGCGGGCGTTTCGCCTGACTGTTGCTGGCTGGTCTGCGCCTGACGATAGTATTCGAGCGCCTTGTTGAAATCGTTCAAGCGGTAATAGAGCAGGCCCAGATTGGTGAGCGTGTAATTGAGCGCGCGCTGATCGCCGGCGGCGCGTTTGAGCGGCAGACTCTTTTCCAGATAGTCCTGCGCCGCGCCCAGGTTGTTGCGTTCCAGTTCGACGGTGCCAAGTTGGTTGTAGAACATCCCCAACAAGCGCCGCTCCTGTAATTGTTCGCTCAACGCCAAGCCGCGTTGGTAAGTGGTCAGGGCCTCGTCGAGCAAGCCGCGCGCATACAGGATGTCGCCCAGGTTGAGCCGCACGCCCGCACGGGCTTCCTTATCGTCGAGCCGGTCGTATAGCGCCAAGGCACGTTGTATGTAATCTGTCGCCGCGTCGAGCCGCCCCATCCCGCGCGTGACGACGGCTAGCCCGTTGAACAAACCCGCCAGTTGCTTTTCATCGCCCAGCGGTTCGGCCAATGCCAGCGCGGCCTGGTAATCGCGCAAGGCCTCGTCACTGGCGCCCAGCAAACGTTTGACTTGCCCTAGCCCTTGCAACGCCCGGCTCTCGCTCGCACGGTCGGCGGCGGCGCGCGCGAGTTCGAGGCTCTGCCGGTAAAACTCGGCGGCCTGTGGATAGCGCGCCAGATCGTATTGCAACTGGCCCAGCCCTCTGAGGCAGCGCGCTTGTCCGGCTTTATCCGCCAGCCGCCGCGTCACGGCCAGTCCGGCGGCAAAAGCAGCTTCGGTTTGCGGGTGGGTGCGTTGTTTTTGCGCCGCTTCACCGCGCTGCAACAATTCAGCGGCGAGCGCGGGCGTAAGCGCGGCGGGATGCGCGGCGAGCCAGGCCGCGCGCGCGGCTTCGTCTTTAGTGGCGAGCAGGACATTGGCGCATTCGGCAACACTGTCTTGCGCGAATACAGCCGGTGAACAGATAAATAGCAGGGTGAACAGAACAAGCAGGAACCATCGGTCAGGGCGCATCGAAACACTCCGGGTAGCAGATGGAAATGGTCACGCGGCGGGGCAAGCAGGTGAGGCCATTGATTGGGTGTGTTGGATTGTGGTTGTTCTCCGCGCGGCGCGCATCATACGCTATCCGGGCAGGAAGCGCGCATGATTTTTTATTGCTATACTCGCACCCGCAATTTCGCAACCCGCCTTAAAGTTGGAGGACTTTATGAAGCTTTCGATCAAACTACCCGCTCTGCTATTTATCCTTGCCGCGCTAAGTTTCACCGCGCTGGCCCAAGCCAAACGCCCGCTCACCTTCGACGATCTGATGGCGATCAAGCGCCTGAGCGAAGCGCAGATTTCGCCCGACGGCGCGCGCGTCGCTTACGTCGTCGGCGACGTGGACAAGAACGCCAACCGCACCAAACGCGGCATCTGGGTGGTGCCGACCAGCGGCGGGACGACGCAACCGTTTATCACGTCGGACAAGAATGATTTCTCGCCGCACTGGTCTGCCGACGGCAAGTGGCTCGCCTTTCTTTCGACGCGCGATGGTGCGCCGCAGATTTACGTCGCCAGTGCCGATGGCAGTGGCGCGCGCAAAGTTACCGCTGCGCCCGAAGGCGTGAGCGAATTCATCTGGTCGCCGAATGGCAAGCTGTTCGCCTTTACGACCGATGTTTATCCCGATTGCGCGTCGTTCAATTGCGTCGCCAAACGCGCCGAGGCCGAAGAGAAATCCAAGGTCAAAGCTGTCATCGCCGATCATCTGCTTTATCGCCATTGGACAGAGTTCAAGCGTGGCAAGCGTTCGCACCTGTTCGTCGTTTCGTCAGAGGGCGGCGAGCCGAAAGATTTAACGCCGGGTGATTTCGACACGCCGCCGTTTTCGCTGGGCGATCCGACAGCTTTCGATTTCGCGCCCGATTCCAGCGAAGTCGCCTTTGCGCGCAACACCGAAAAGGACGAAGCCATCAGCACGAACAATGACCTCTTCATCGTTTCGGTCAATGGCGGCGAGCCCAAGCGCATCACGACCGCGAATGTCGGCAGCGACACGACGCCGCGTTATTCGCCCGATGGCAAATGGATCGCCTATCGTTCGCAAGCACGCAACGGCTTCGAGGCGGATCGCTTCCGCCTGATGCTGTATGACCGCGCGAAAGGCACGGCGCGCGAACTCTCGCTCAACTTTGACCGCTGGGTCGAAGACCTGTTGTGGCTGCCCGACAGCCAGCGCTTGATCGTGAGCGGGCAAGAGCGCGGGCACGAAGTGTTCTGGTCAGCCCCGCTCAACGGCGACAAGTTCGCGTTGCTGGTCAAAGACGGCTCGAATGGCGGCGCGAATGTTTCCGCCGATGGCAAGACGCTGGTCTTCACGCGTTCGAGTTCGGCCATGCCCGCCGAAGTCTTCAAGGCGAATGCCGATGGTTCCAGCGTGATGCAATTGACCACGGCCAACGCTTCGCTGCTCGCGCAACTCGACCTGACGCCCGCCGAAGAGATTGAATACGACGGCGCGAAGACAGCGGTGATGCGCACAGCCAAACTTGGCAAAGTCAAAGCCTCGTCCGACATCGGCCCTGGCAAACCGTCGCGTATTCACGGCTTTATTTACAAACCGCCGCAATTCGACCAGTCGAAAAAGTATCCGATGGTCTTGCTCATTCACGGCGGCCCGCAAGGCGCGTGGATGGACAATTGGGGCTATCGCTGGAACGCGCAGATGTGGGCCGCGCGCGGTTACGTTGCGGTCACGCTCAACCCGCACGGCTCGACCGGCTACGGCCAGGCGTTTACCGAACAGATCAGCGGCGAGTGGGGCGGCGCGGTGTATGACGACCTGATGAAAGGCGTGGATGCGGTGATCAAACGCGGCTACGTTGATCCGCAACGCATGGGCGCGGCGGGCGGTTCGTATCGCGGTTATATGACCAACTGGATGATGGGCCATACGGATCGTTTCAAAGCCTTCGTCACGCACGCCGGCGTCTTCAGCACGACGAGCATGTATGCGACCGAGGAACTCTGGTTCCAGGAATGGGAGTTCAAGGGCACGCCCTGGACGAACCCTGAGCTTTACGCCAAATGGTCGCCCGCCGCGCACGCCGCCAAATTCAAAACGCCTACGCTGGTCGTGCACGGCGAACTGGATTACCGCGTGCCCATCGGCGAAGGCTTGCAACTCTTCAGCACGCTGCAACGGCGCGGCGTCCCGTCGAAGCTGCTCTACTTCCCCGACGAAGGCCATTGGGTGCTGAAACCGCAGAACAGCGAGTTGTGGTACAAGACGGTGCTCGGCTGGTTCGATCAGTGGTTGCAGCCGAATGCGGCGACGGCATCGCGGTAGTCTAAAATTTCCGACTTCACCTATACGGCCTGCGCGCGTGTTTTGACCGCCGCAGGCCGTTTCTTATTTTCCCTTTCTCGCCCTGTGATTTTCCGGGTTGACACCTCAGCTAACACAACATTATTATTGTGTTGCTTCCGTGCCTATGGAATGTAGTAGATGGCTGAGTAATCTGGTGTCTCTAACTATAAAACAAAGGAGGTAATGAGAGATGCGTAACGATCAAAATGTTAACCAACAACTGTTTTTAGATTCATAGGAGGTACAAATTGATTCCAAAGTTTAACGGAAGCGGTAATCTACCAAAAGGCATTCATTGGACAAACTGGAAGGAATTTGAAGAAAGATTCGGAACGAACCCACATCGCAAGCGACTCTTGAAAGGGCTCAAACAAGCGGCGGCTAATTTGCGCGCCGCTGGCTGTGAGGCGCTTTACGTTGATGGCAGCTTTGTCACGAGCAAAGAGCGCCCGAACGATTTCGATGCCTGTTGGAGCGGGTTTGACGTGGATGGGGATTTGCTTGATCCCGTCTTGTTGGACTTCAGCAATGGGCGCGCGGCGCAAAAGGCCAAATTCGGCGGCGAGCTTTTCCCTGCCGAATGGTTGGAAGGCAATAGCGGAAAATCTTTTCTGGAATTCTTTCAAGACGACCGGAAAACAGACAAGCAGAAAGGCATCGTCGGCATTCGGCTCGGACGCGCTTCGCCGGGGAAACGAACATGATTCGGAATCAGAGACAATACAAAATCACCAAAGCGCACGCCGCGAGGTTTGCGCAAGAACTCGCCGAGTTTGATGAACGCCCGGAAGCACATCCGCGTGTTCATCATCGGGTAATCAAAGCGATGAAAGACGCGCTCGCTAGCCAACTGGAAACCCTCGAAGAAGAGTTGAAAGAGTATGAACGTTTGCGGCGCAGCAAACCCGCCAAGCTCAAACTTGAGCAACTCAATGAAGTGCCGCAGACGCTCATTCGTGCGCGCATTTCATCCGGCCTATCGCAACGTGAGCTGGCCGCGCGGCTGGGTTTGAAAGAACAACAGATTCAACGTTACGAAGCGACCAACTACGAAACCGCCAGCTTGCGGCGTGTGTTGGAAGTCGCTGCTGCGCTGACGGCCAAAGCCGCTTGAGATTGGCTAGCACGCGTCTCTTATCCAATCCTCACCACTTTCCCCCACGCAAACCAATCCGACTACCAAAGATACGCCGCAAACGGTAAAGTTAGTTTGCCGATGCAAGCGCGCGTCCGGCGCAACGACCCCAAATCAATCTAGTGAGGAATCGCAATGAAAATTTTCTGCCTGGTTTTGCTGGCGCTCTGTGCCGTGCCCGCCTACTTTTCCATGGCGTCGCAACCCGCCCCCACGCCGCCGCAAGCGGTCAAATCACTCGTCTTCCCCGGCGAAAAGCATCTTGCCAACGTCAAGCAATTGACCTTTGATGGCGAAAACGCCGAGGCGTATTTTGCGCGCGACGGCAAACGCTTGACCTTTCAACGCGCGGTCAAAGGTGATGGCTGCGATCAAATCTTTTCGATCAACATTGATGGCACCGGCCTGAAGATGCTCTCAAATGGGCAAGGTAAAACGACGTGTTCGTATTTCACGCCCGACAACAAATCCATCATCTACGCCTCGACCTACAAGGCTGATCCCGTGTGCCCGCCCAAACCCGATATGTCCAAGGGCTACGTCTGGGCCTTGTATCCGGGCTTCGACATCATCAAGGCCAATGCGGACGGCTCCAATCCGCGCGTGCTCGCGCCCGCGCCGCGTTACGACGCTGAAGCCACGATTCGCGGCGATGGCAAGATCGTCTTCACTTCGTTGCGCAGCGGCGATCTGGAAGTCTGGACGATGGACAAGAACGGCAAGGGCCTGAAGCAACTGACCAACACGCTCGGTTATGACGGCGGCCCGTTCTGGAGTTGGGATGGCAAGTTGATCGTCTATCGCGCGCATCATCCTGAAACCGACAAGCAGAAGGCCGATTACCTGGCCTTGCTCAAAGAAGATATGATCCGCCCGACAACGCTTGATCTGTGGCTGATGGACGAGAACGGCAACAACAAACGGCAGGTGACCAACCTCAACAAAGCTTCGTTTGCGCCGTTCATCTTCCCGAACAACAAACGCATCATTTTCTCGACCAACGTCAATGACCCGCGCGGACGCGATTTCGATCTGTACGCGGTGGATATGGACGGGAAAAATCTGGAACGCATCACGACGAACGACACCTTTGACGGCTTCCCGATGTTCTCGCCCGACGGCAAGAAGCTGGTCTTTTGCTCGAATCGCAATGCGGCGAAGCAGGGCGACACGAATGTGTTTATCGCGGATTGGGTGGAATAGCCTTTAACCAAGGCAGATCGCATTTAGCCAGAACGCGGCGACCAGCAGTGTGCCGGTCGCCGCGTTCTGTTTTTGCCTGATGGCGTTGCGGCAATGACAACGTAAGCCTGTTTTAGAGCGGTTTGTAATGAAGTCTATGGGGTGACCCGTCAGGCGTACCGTGCGGGTGAGACGCTTTGTCAAAGCGCCCCACCCGGTTCCCCCTGCCCCGAATTGAAAAGCGCACGTCATGAATGCCGCCGATAACGGCACACCATTAGCTGGCGTTTGCCTGAATAAAAAGCGCGCGGCCTAAAGCTTTTCAACTTCCGCCGCGCGCCTTACCGGCAAGCAATAACTATTCACTCGACCAACTTATTGCGCGGGCGACGAGTGCCTTGAGCGAGTGGCAAGATCAGTGCAGCACTCATCTCCACAAGGGTAAGCTGGCGGTTCGCAGTCGGCACCCATAAACAGGTTGCCTAATTCGATAATCTGCCTCCGCAAGAGGGCCTCAAGTTTCGCTGAATCAACCCGCGCTTCTCTTCGTTCAATTAACCCAAGTTGCTTGCCATAAATTTCTTTCAGCTTGGCTAAGCTGGCGTTATCCAAATCAACGACCATAACGGTATCTCCTTTTTTAGTTAAAGTTCTCGATCATCCAGATCGAGGTTGCGTTGGATTGCTTGATGAAACCGAACTGGTTTTGTTGCGGCGCCCAGGTCAGGCCGGCGATGAACACGGCGGGATCGGCGCTTTGCCGGAGCCTTTTGTGTTTGCCGGTGGCGCGTGAATACAACCACACCTCATCGAGACCGTTCGTTTCGTTAGTGTGTGCGACGTAAAGAATTTGACTGGCATCGGGCGCCAGCGCATTGCGACTGAAATAAGCCTGCGGCAATCGCGTCAGCACTTGCGCCGGCGCGCCCGCCAACGCCAACCGCAAGATCGTTATTTCGGCTGGCGCACTGGTCAGCTTCTGTTCGGTGAAGCCCACCAAAAATTCACTACCGCTGGCCGACCAACCCAACAAGCGTACATTGCCGTCGGCCTGATAAAGCATCCGCCCTGGCCCGCTGAAGGCGGCGAGCCAAACCTGACATTGGCGCTGCCCGCCGGTTTCGCGTTGCCTTAAATAGGCGACTTGATCGCCTGCCGGTGAAAAGATGGGGCTATGCAATTGCCAGGTGGCATCCCGGTTATCGGTAAGTTGTTGCGGCTGGCCGCCCGCCGCCGGGATTGCCCAAAGGTTGACCGCGCTATTCCCGACACGTCCGGCATAAACCAGCTTCGTCTCGTCAGGCGACCAACTCACCCGGTTGGGTTGTGACCAGCTAAAGGGCAGTTCGCCGTAACTGCCGACGGACACTTGGCTGGCGACCAATTCACGCGCATCCGCGCCATCGTTGCGCACCGTCCACAGGCCAAAGGATTTCCCATTGAAGCGCAAGAACGCCAACCGCGCGCCTAGCGGCGACCAGAGCAGCGCCAAACCGTTTTCCGCCAGCCGCGTAAGGCGGCCCGCCGGGCTGGTCTGTTTTGTGTACAGCGACGAACTAAACAAATTGACGCCATTCTCGAGGCGCTGATAAGCGAGGGCCTGGCCGTCAGGCGCAAAACAGGGGAAGAGGCTGGGATAAATTTCCTTGAGGAACTCAGTTTCAGCGCCAGTGTTGAGATCGTGCAAATAGATGCCTGCGGCCTGTGTCTCAGCAACGTAAAAGATGCGTTGGCCGTCGGGCGAAACGTCCCACGGGCGCAGGTTTTCGTGCGAAGCGGTCAATTGCACAGGCTGGCGGCCATCCAACCAGGCCAGACAGATTTGGGCGATACCATTGCGCGTCGAACTGTAAACCAGCCGTTCGCCATCGGGCAGCCAAAGCGGGGATTGATTTTCTTCGCCTTCGCGTGTGACTTGAATAGCAACCCCACCAGCCAGAGGTTGCACCCAAATCTGTTTTACGCCCTGCACGCTCTCGGCATACGCCAGGTGTTGTTCATCGGCTGAGAGCGCAAATAAATCTTTGTCAGAAGTCGCGGCATCAAAATCAGTCAGCCGCTTTTCCACGCCGCTTTGAATGTCCAGCGCATAGAAGTTGTGTCGGATTTCGTAAAAGAGGCGCCGCCCGTCGCGCGACCAACTCTCTAAAAAGCGCGGCGTGTCATCCAATCTTTTGAGGAGCCTGCCTTGTCCGCCCAGCGAAGGGATCAACCAGATTTCGCTGCGCCCGTCGCGCAATGAGAGATAAGCCAATTCCCGCCCGTTGGGCGACCAAAGCGGGCTGCTGTCGGGCCAAGCATCGTTGGTGACGTTGAGCAGATTCCCCTGCGGCAGTTGTTTGATAAAGATGTCGCTCTGTCCGTGTTCGAGGCGCGAATAAGCGAAGGTGTGCCCATCCGGCGCGACATCCACAATCAGCGAATTGTAGGCCGCGCCTGCTTGCCAACTATCCACCAACGTGAATTTCAGATGCGACAAGAGCGTGCCCTCAAAACGCTGCCGCGGTTGTTCGAAGAAATACCAGCCCCACAAACCAGCCAGTGATAGCGCAACCATGACCACGATCAACCACGGCTTGTCTCCAACGCGGCGCGCTGGCGCAGCTTGCACTTCGGCGGTTGAGGCCAACGGCAAGGCGCGTGCGGCGTGGCTTGCCGAAGCCAACTCCACCGCCATGGTTTTGAGTGCCTCAGCAAATTCCACGACCGACGCATAGCGCGCGTCAGCCTCTTTCGCCAACGCCCGGTGCAGGATCGTTTCCAGCGCGGCGGGCGTGGCTGGCGCGGTTTCAAGCAACGGGGGCGGCGCGGCGATCAGGATTTCAACCAACAGGTCGCCGCGCGTGGCGCCCTGAAACGGTGCGCGTCCGGCCAGCATTTCGTAAAGCACGACGCCCAGGCTGAAGACATCTGTGCGCGCATCCACGCGCAAGCCGCGCGCCTGTTCGGGCGACATGTAACGCGCTGTCCCCAGCACCGCGCCCGATTCGGTCAGGCTGTGCGCTGCCTCTGAATCGGTGTTTTGAGGCTGTGACTCGGCGATTTTGGCCAAGCCGAAATCGAGCACCTTCACATAACCGTCACGGCGGATCATGACGTTTTCGGGTTTGATGTCGCGGTGAATGATGCCCGCCGCGTGCGCCGCCGTCAGCGCGGCGGCGATTTGCAAGCTGAGTTCCAACGCGGCGGGCGCGGGCAATGCGCCTTGCGTGCGCATGCGTTGGCGCAAGGTTTCGCCTTCGACGTATTCGGTCGCCATGAAAAACGCGCCGTCCGCTTGGCCTAGATCAAAGAGCGTGACGATGTTCGGATGATTGAGCGAGAGCACGGCGCGCGCTTCCTGTTCAAAGCGGCGCACGCGGGCGGCATCAGTGGTGAACTGCGTGGGCAACAATTTGAGCGCGGCGCGGCGGCCAAGCTGGGTATCTTCCGCGAGAAAGACTTCGCCCATGCCGCCCGCGCCCAATAGCGATTGAATTTGATACCGTCCGAGTGTGCGCCCAATCAATGGGTGTGCGAGCGCAGCCCAATCCGCCGTCAGCGCCGGCACGAACTCGCCCAGCAGATCGGCCTGCGAGTGCGCCGCGAGGAGCGATTCGACTTCAATTTGCCAAGCGGGGTTGGACGCGCAGGCTTTCGCTAGATAAGCCGTCCGCGCCTCCGATGGCAGCGCGAGCGCGGCGTGAAAGAGTTCCTCGATTGGCGTCCAGTCTTTGACGTGCATCGCTTTCGTTCCCTGGCAATGAGAGGAGAGATTGCGGAACAGACGGATGTGGTAACCGCTTTCGTTTTCCGTCTGTTCCGTTAGTTCCGTCTGTTCCGTAATCTCAAAAAGCTGCTCACCTACCTAATTCGCGTTGCAGCCAGGCCTTGGCGAATTGCCAGTCGCGCATCACCGTGACGGGGGCGACCTGCAAGACTTCCGCCGTCTCTTCGACGCTGAGGCCGGCAAAGAAGCGCAAGACCGCCACACGACTCTTGCGTTCGTCGAAACCCGCCAGCGCTTGCAACGCATCATCGAGCGCGATCAATTCAGCCGCGCGTTCATTGGCGACGACCAAGGCTTCATCCAGTACGACCGGCCGCACACCGCCGCCGCGTTTGGCGTAATTCCGCGTGCGCGCGTAATCCACCAAAATGTTGCGCATCAGTTGCGCCGCCACGGCGAAAAAATGCGCGCGATCCTGCCAGCGCATGTCGCGTTCGTTGAGGAGTTTCAGATACACCTCATTGACCAGCGCCGTGGTTTGCAACGTATGCCCGTCGCGTTCGCGTTGCAGATGGCGATGCGCAAGCTGCCGCAATTCGTCATAAACCAAGGGCATCAATTGATCGAGGGCCGCGCGGTCACCGTTACCCCAAGCCGCCAGCAAGGCGGTGATCTGCTGTGCTGATTCCATGTTGTCGTGATGTAGCGAAAGTGGAACGAACCTGCTCAGAACAGCGCGGAATATAGATTCACCGCCCTAGCCGCGCAAGCCCTTTCCAGACCAAAAAAATAAAGTTGCCGCGTGATAGCTTTCGCGCGCGGTTATCGCATTTAGCTGCTGAGGGCCGTGGAACGAACCCTCTCAGAAAACTTTCGCATCACGTCAATCACGAACCAAAGGAGCAACTTATGAAGGAAATGAAGATTAGCCCCAAGACCAAACAACTCAATGATCATCTGCTGAACTTGTATGAGGCAGGCAAAGTATTCGATAAAAACGGACGGCTGCTGGACGACGCTGAACTCAGCCAAACTGTCGCAGCCATTGCGCAGTCTTTTGGGCAAGACATCAAGACGCACACCGGAATAAAGGGCCTCGTACACATTGAAGGTTACGTCTTACATAACCTGGCTGTCCTGGTGCGCAGCTGCTCAGGCTGCACCTGTCACTATGGAGTTCACGATTATGCGACAGGAGCATCTTATTATTTGGGATCGAGGCGAATCAGCGGATGTTATGAAGCATGAGTTGGGAGCAAAAAGGCCCCGGTGGTGACGGCATAGCTTGCGCCACCGGCCAGCCTCTTTCCGAGCTTCACTAACACATCAATCATCAGGAGCTTCGCTGGATCGGTTTGCAGTTGAGTGTATGGAGATGATTTCTGGGACGGTACCGCGCGCGTCAGCAAGCGGCGCTTCCAACCTTGCCCCAGCGGCTTAACCTGACGCACCGCTTGCTGACGCGCGCGGTACCGTCCCGTTGCGCGGTTTTCCCGTACTCCGTAGTGAAAACCGATTTAGAAAGGAAAATCATGATGAAACGTATTGCATTCGTCCTGGCCATTAGCCTTTGCGCCGTCGCGTGGTTGTACCAATTCCGCGCGACGGCGCAGCCCAAACCCGCCGTCACCTTCAACAAACACATCGCGCCCATCTTTTTCAAACGCTGCGCCGAATGTCATCGCCCCGGCGAAGCGGCGCCCTTCTCGGTGCTCAGTTACAAAGACGTGCGCCCGTGGGCGAAATCCATCAAAGAGAAAGTTGTCAGCCGCGCGATGCCGCCCTGGCACGCCGCTGCGCACGCCGGCGAATGGGCGAACGATCCGCGTTTGTCGCAAGCTGAGATTGAGCAAATCACCGCTTGGGTGGAGGGCGGCACACGCGAAGGCGCCGAGACCGACTTGCCGCCCCTGCCGCAATTCACCGCAGGCTGGCGCATCGGCCAACCCGACCTGGTCATTCCAATGCCTGAAACTTTCAAGCTGGAAGCCAAGGGGCCGGACGAATATCAGTATTTCGAGGTTGATCCCGGCTTCAAGCAGGACACCTTTGTGCAACAGGCCGAAGCGCGCCCCGGCAATCGGCGCATCGTCCATCACATCATCGTCTTCATTAAGCCGCCGACCGGCGACGCGGCTGAACCCAAGCCGAGCCAGGCGGAAATAGACAGGCAAGAGCAGGCGAAAATCTCTTACCAGGACGGCTTTCTTGTCCGCACCAAAGCCGGCGCACCGGTTCACGATGATGCTTGTTCATTGCCGAATGGCGGGGCCGGGGTGCAACGCGATGGCAAGGACGATGCGGGCGAAATCGTGTGGCTCGCGGCCTATGCGCCCGGCACGCCGCCTTACCGTTTGCCGGTGGGCACGGCCATCAAAGTGCCCGCTGGGTCAAAGCTGCTGTTTCAAATCCATTACTCAAAAGCGCTGGGCAGCGAACAAACTGACCGCTCATCCATCGGACTGGTTTTCGCCAAGCAGCCATCTGCCAAACAGCCGCCGGACAAAGAATTGCTGGTACGCGCCGTTCACAACGAATACTTCCGCATTCCGGCAGGCGCGGCCGAACATCGCGTGACGGCGTGTTGGACGGTACCCGCAGGCATCAGCGTCTTCAGCCTCATGCCGCACATGCATATGCGCGGCAAGTCGCAACGCATCGAAGCCTTTTACCCCGATGGCCGCCGCGTCGTGTTGCTCGACGTGCCGCGCTGGGATTTCGCCTGGCAGACAAATTACGAACCGCGCCGCGCGCTGACGCTGCCCAAAGGGACGCGCGTGCTGGTGACTTCGACCTTCGATAATTCCGTGCGCAACAAATTCAACCCCGACCCCACCGGCGATGTGCGCTGGGGCGAACCGACCTACGACGAAATGCTGATCGCGTTTATCAGCTATACCAATCTTCATCAGGCCGACAGCCGCAAGGCTGGCAATCGCTGACACGACGGCACTCACACCCACCAAGGAGCATCATTATGAAACGGTGTCTTTTCAGCTTACGCGGCCCAGGCACCGAGCGCTTTGCGGGCTTGCACAAGCTGGCCCAGGTGATAGGCATTGTGATCCGCGACCAGCAGGATTTCGCGCAGGTACGTGTGGCCTGGCCCGTGCGGTAGCTCCGCCGTCAAATCCACCTGCGGATCCAGCGCCAATTGGATGACGGCTTCGAGATCGGCCAAGAACCCGGCGACTGACGCCGCCCACATTTCTGCGGTCAGAGACTCAGTCGCGGGCGGCCAATAGCCGACGGGAAAAGGCGGTGAAACCCACGCGGGGTCGAGCGTGTAGCGCAAGATGTCCTCTTGCGCTAGTACTCCATCAAGCTGAAAATGAGGGATGTAGGGCGGGATTTAATCCCGCCCTACATCCCGGATGCGCTCTCAGCATCCATCACTTACAGCTTGATGGAGTACTAGGCGCAGATGTTCAAGCTCTTCCCAAACCGAGTGCCCGCCCGTCGCCGGCCGCACGTGGCGCAAGGCTGGCGGTAGCTTTGCCAGCGCTTGCTCTGCCGTAACGTGCGCGTGCCCGCCCCGCAGCACTTCAACCAAATTTTGACGTAGGATTGAATCGTCCATCTTCCCTCGCGCGGTTCAACCGCACTCGCGGCGCGGCATCATTCAAACTGCTTGCGAAACGCGGCGAACTGCTCCTTCAACTCATTCAACTCTTGCCGCAACGTGGCGACTTCAGCTTCCAGCCGCGCCGTGCGTTCATTGTCGGCGCGCACGTGCACGACGGCGGGTTCGGGTTTGAGCGTCACGGCGATCTCTTCGATATTGACCGGGCCGCTGAGTTGATGCGCGTAGCGCGCTTCTTTCATCCCAGCCACGCGCGGCAAGCGCACCACCAGGGCGTCGTCGCGCACAGCGAGGTTTTGCAGCGTCTCTTCGACCTGCGACAGGCTGTCGAAATTCATCAAGTGCGGCGTGCGCGAACGCAATTCGCCGGGCGTTTGCGGGCCGCGCAACATCAAGACGATCAGCACGGCGGTTTCCTGCGGGTTCAGATCGTAGACCTTGGAAAACAGGTGGCCGTATTTCGGCACGCGCGCGTCGGAACCGTGAAAGACATAGGTCAGGTTCTTTTCGCGCAAACTATCGAGCGCGCGCACGACGGTCGCTTCATCAAAGCTGGTGACGGGGTCGCGGTGATTTTTCTGATTGCAGGCATTGGTCAGCGCGTTGAGCGTCATTGGGTAATAGTCGGGCGTCGCGATTTGTTTTTCGACCAATGCGCCCAGCACGCGTAGTTCGTATTCGTTGAGTATCGGCACGGTATGAACTCCTTATGAGGTGAAACGGGCGGGATTGTACTTTATGGGCGATGAGGCGCAAACCCGGCTCAAGGTTGCGGTGGGCGGCGGGCGCATCAGCGCATGGAGTTCAGGCTGATGGCTTTTGAAAATAGGTTTAACAAAACGTACTGCCAAGGGTAAGGCAGGTTAATAACCTGCCTTACCGACTTCTGTTAAATCAATTTTTCAAAAGCCATCAGCCTGAACTCCATGCTCTTTTGCTTGAGGTTGAAAAGAAGCGGCAGCCTTTGAACAGGCCGCGCTTACCGCCGCGCCGCGCGCACTGTCACCGGAAAGTTCAATTCAGCCAACTCCAGTTGATAAAACGACGCGAAACCGTTGAAGCGCGCCGCCGCGCCGAGTTCCTCTTCGATGCGCAACAACTGGTTGTACTTGGCGATGCGGTCGGTGCGCGAGGCCGAGCCGGTCTTGATCTGGCCCGCGTTCGTCGCCACGGCGAGGTCGGCGATGAAGGGGTCTTCGGTTTCGCCCGAACGGTGCGAGATGATCGCGGTGTAATTGTTCGTGCGCGCCAGTTCAATCGTGTCGAGCGTTTCGGTCAGCGTGCCGATTTGGTTGACCTTGATCAAAATCGAATTGGCAACAATCTCTTCGATGCCGCGTTCGAGATAAACCACGTTGGTGACGAAGAGATCGTCGCCGACCAGTTGCACGGTGTCGCCGATTTCGCCGGTCAGCGCGGCCCAGCCCGTCCAGTCGTGTTCGGACAAGCCGTCTTCAATCGAAATGACCGGATATTGCTTCGTCCAGTTGATCCAGTATTCGACCATTTCTTCGGAGGTCAGCACACGCTTGTCCGACTTTTTGAAAACGTAGCTGCCCTCGCTGTAAAACTCCGACGCCGCCGGATCGAGCGCAATGGCGATTTCTTCGCCCGCTTTGTAACCGGCCTGGGTGATCGCTTCGAGGATGGATTCGATGGCCTCTTCATTCGATTTCAGGCTGGGCGCAAAGCCGCCTTCGTCACCGACCGCTGTCGAATAGCCTTTCTTCTTCAGCACGCCTTTCAACGTGTGGAAGACCTCGGTGCCCCAGCGCAAGGCTTCGGCGAATGAGGGCGCACCGGCAGGCACGATCATGAATTCCTGAAAGTCTACGTTGTTGTCGGCATGCGCGCCGCCGTTGATGATGTTCATCAGCGGGACGGGCAAGGTGCGCGCGTTGGTGCCGCCCAAATAGCGATAGAGCGGAATTTCCAATTCGGTCGCCGCCGCGCGCGCCGCCGCCAGCGAAACCGACAGGATGGCATTGGCGCCCAGCCGCGATTTGTTCGGCGTGTCATCCAGGTCAATCATCGTCTGATCAATCAGGACTTGATCAAATGCGTCCTGTCCGATCAACGCATTGGCGATGGTCTTGTTGACGTGTTCGACGGCCAGCCGCACGCCTTTGCCCAGGTAGCGGGTTTTGTCGGCGTCGCGCAATTCGACGGCTTCGTTCTCGCCTGTCGAAGCGCCCGACGGCACGGCGGCACGGCCCAGCGCGCCGCTTTCCAGCATGACTTCGGCCTCCACAGTCGGATTGCCGCGCGAATCCAGAATCTCACGGGCGATCACACTTTCAATGATACTCATTTCAGGGTCTCTCCTTTAGTGGTTAGTGGTCAGTGGTCAGTGGTCAGTGGTCAGAAATCGCTCGCTGGCTCGTCGCCTTGCGAGAAACCACTGACCACTGACCACTGACCACTGACCACTTCAAAATACATATTTCAACGCAAACTGAATCTGCCGCGCATTAAAGAGCGTCTCGGTCGAACGTCCAAAGCTGGGGGCTTCGAGCACGCGCACCGGAATTGCAAAGTGCGTCCGGTTCCAGAGATTGAACGCTTCGACGCGGAAGACGAGCGATTGTCCTTCGCGCAGCCGGAAATTTTTGAAAACAGCCAGATCGGTTTTGAAGACGCCCGCCGCGCGGAACGTGTTGCGCCCAATGCGCCCGTTCTGCCCCAAGCCGGCCAATAACGTGACCGGGTTCGCCGTCAAAGCCAAGCGCTGCTGCCGGTCATCCAGCATCTGCAACCCGGTCAGCCGATCAAGGCGGTCGGTCAAATTGCCATCCAGGTTGATGTCGTAACTGCTGTTGACCGTGAACGGCTGGCCCGTTTGATACGCGGACAATGAAGCGAATTGCCAATTGCCGAACAGCACGCCTGTCACGCCTTTGCTGTCGTTGAAATAATGCAGCAACGGTACATTGCCCACGGCGCTCCAGACAAAGCGGTGGCGCACATCGAAGTTCGCGCTGGCACGCTCGGCCAACAGATTGCGATCATCCTGCGGCAAAGCAAAGGCACCCGCCACATCGAATACGTCCGACACATCGTCTATGGCATGCGACCAGGTATAGGCCGCCGTGAATTGGAAGCCCTGCGCGTAGCGTTTGGTCAGACTCGCCTGCAACGAATGGTAGTTGGACGCGGCGGTCGAATCGAAAATCGTATAGGCACCCAGTTGGGCATTGGGCCGGGTCGGGCGCGGCGAATTCAAATCGCCCAGCGGCGGCAGCGCCAGCGTCAAGCGGGGATTTGGTAGCAATCCCAAAATATCGAAGGGGATATTGATTGAATTCGGGCCGCCGTTTGGGGTGCGGAACCGCGTCAGCTTGACGCCCTTGGTGCCAACGTAGGCGAGATTGACCAAAAGGTTGTTAGACAACTCGCGCTCAAATTGCAGGTTGTATTGCAGCGTGTATGGCGAGCGCAAATTCTTGTCCGGCAAAGTAAACGCCAAGCCGCCACCCGAAGGCCGAATATCAGGATTGGCCGCAGCAGGGTCGAAAAGCAATCCCAACAATTGCTGCACAACGCCATTCGGCACGCGGATGGCGTTGAGTTGGCCTGCCCCGATGATTGAGGTTTCAACCGTGGCGTTGGCGTTTTGAATGCCGATATTGACAAAGCGCGGGTTGAACAATCCATAGGTGCCGCCCAGCGGCGTCCAGAAACGCGCTTGCGCATAGCCGAACGTGTTGGCATCAATGTTGACCGGGATAAATGTGGGGAAAACGTTGCGTGACTGGCTAACCACACTGCCCAGATTCAAATCGTAGTAGACGCCAAAGCCCGCGCGCACCACCGTCTTTCCGGCTTGCGTTTTGCTATGCGCGAGCGGATCCCAAGCCAGGCCGAAACGCGGCGCGACGTTATTGAAGTCTGCCTCGTAAATATCCTGGCGATTGCCCAGCACGCGGCGGTAGGCGGCCAGCGTATTGTTGAGCGCGCCAGTCAAGACCGTCGGATCGTAAACACGTTGCGGGTTGGCATAGATATTGACGATGCGCAAATTCGGATCGTTGGCGGGCAATTGGTTCAAGGCAAAAGTTTGTTCGATGCGCTGGTTGATCTCGTTCGGCACGGTGTTGAGTTCATACCGCACACCAAAATCGAGTGTCAGCCCGCGCCTGGCGCGCCAGTTGTCGTTCAGGAAAAAATTCAATTGCCAGAAACGCAGCCCAATCGTCGAATCGGGGGTGTTTAACGCCAGCGCCTGGGTAATGTTGGAGGGTAAGCCCAGCGCGGCAAAATCTGTCCCGCTGAAAAAGCCTGGCGTAGGCCCATCTTGACTAATGTTGCGGGCGGGCGCTTGCGGAAAAAACGCGGTCAGGTCGGGTGCGCCACCAAACACGACCTGTGGACGGTAATTGCGATTGAGAAAACTGTTCAGTTGCGTGCGGCGCAAGTCAAAGCCGTATTTGAGCGTTTGCCTGCCGCTGGCTTGTGTCAGCGCGTCAGCAACCTGGATCGTGTTATTCGCGCGCGCTTGCGGAAAAAGATTAACGTCCGTGCCCAGCGGACTGAACGGTGCGACGATCAACTGTCCAACCGTGCCGAGCGCTTGATCCGTCACCGTTCCGGCGTCGCGCACATAATCCACAAAATTCGGCGCGACCAGCGGATTGACGTTGTTGAAGGTGTAACCCGTATTTAACAGGAAGCCTTCTTTGGGCGCATAAAACGAAGGGCGCAATGCGGCGTCGCGCTTTTCAGTAAAGCGCAACCGCGTGCGCCCATAACTGGCCCGCAACTGATTGGACAGCGTGGTGGACAATTCCGAATTCAAAAAGAGCGAGACGTTCTGCGTGCCTACACGCGGGATCAGGCTGGCATAAATCGCCCCACCCACGGCGGGCACGATGCGTTCATCGTTGGTGAAGTTATACCGCGCTGTTGCCGTGTACTCTTTCCCCCAGGCGCTGAAACTATGATCCACTTTGGCTGAGAAGATCGTCCCGACGCCATCTGCCGGCAAGACTTGCGTGAACGTGTTTTCGCCGTAAGGGCCAAGCGGATTATTCGGCAACGGGAACAGTGAGAAAACCGAATCGCCCACCGGCGAGGTCGGGAAATACACATCCCGATTGTTCACCACAAAGCCGGACGCGCCAAAACCCAGAAACCCCCGCTGATTGACGTTGGGGACTGAAAAATGATGCTCCTGGCGCGCTTTCACATCCTGGCGCTCATACGAGCCAAAAAAGAACGTCTTATCTTTGTGCAGCGGGAAGCCAATCGCTCCGCCGCCCAGGTTACGCTGGAACTGATCCTCACCCAGCGAAGGATTCGGTCGCACGATGGGAATCGGCCCTTCGTTGGGATTGGTGCTATTCCGAATTGTAACCGGTATCCGGCGGCACGGATTGCCACAGTCGGGTTGGCCGTTGGTGTAGTCCCGAATGGCGCGCGCGGTAAGCGCGAAGCTGGGCGCCTTGTCCGAACTGTAATCGAAAAAATTCCGCGCGTTGAGCGCATTGTGATTGAAGAAATCGTAAAGCGTCCCGTGCACCTTGTTCGTGCCCGAACGCGAAACGGCGTTGACCTGCGACCCGCTGCTGCGCCCGGCTTCAGCGTCCCACAGTGAAGTGACGATCTGTATTTCTTTGACGCTCTCGATGCTTTGCGGCACCAGCGCGGTGAAGCCCTGACGGCGCACGCCCACGTCTTCGTCGTTGTTGTCCGAACCGTCCACCGTGAAGTTGTTGGAGCGCGCGCGCTGCCCATTCACGGCGAATTGCCCGGCGGTGCCGATGCCTGCGCCGATGCCGGGGCCGGCGACGCCCGCGACTTGGGGCGGCGAGGCTACGCCTGCGGCCAGCGTCGCCAAGACGTCAAAGGTACGGCTATCGGCCAGCGGCAGCGCCAGCAATTGGCTTTCGTCCGCGTTGGAACGGCGTGCGGCATCTGTTTGATTGGTGAGCTGCCCGGTTGAACCCAGCGCGGCAGGATTGGTCGTCGCAGCGGGTGTCGGTGCGGGCGTCGGGGTCGGAGGTTGTACGGCAACCACCGGCGGTGTTGCACCCACTGGCTCCAAGATAATGTCCGGTACAATCACACGCACTTGATTGAGATTGACCTTGACGGGCGGCGTACCCGCTTTCACCACAAACCCGGACTTCTCGGCTTCAATCCGGTATTTGCCGACCGGTAATAATGGAATTGAATAAAAGCCAGCCTCATTCGTGCGCCTGCTACGCGGATTTCCAGTTTCTTCGTTGATGGCGCGCACGACCACGTCAGGAACACCCGGCCCATTCTCACTTGACAGCACTTTGCCTTCTAACGTGCCCGTGATCGTATCAATCGTGGCAACCAGCGTGACGCCGCGACGGGCCTCCGGTTCAAGCGAATTGATGGCAGCCGCGCGCATCGGCCACGCCGTTTGCGCAACCAAAAGCGCGCACGCCAAAAACACCCGGCCAGAGTCTGGTAAAGATTGAACGAGCCACTGCATACTGCGTTACTCCACAATGCTGCCCAAGAGGACGATGAAGAATGAATGAACGTTCGGATTGCGACCCGGGACTTGCCAGCAGGACTAAGTTGATGATCGCGGCGGCCTCATTTCGCCCGTGGCCGCAGCGTTGCTGTGTGTGTCAGCCGTTGAAGTAGCGGCTATCTTATCCGGCTCGTGAGCGATGTCAACCGACCGCCTGTGACCGCTAGGCAAAGCCGTGAGTGTCATTTATCATCCGCCCGTCGCCTCACAAACAAGCAACTTCGTTCAACCCGCTCAAACTATGGAAACCATCGTCACCGTCAGTCGCTTCCTGCCGATCCTTTCGACCATTATTTCCGCCTGTTTCGCCTGGGTCATCTTTGCGCGCTATCGCCGCAAGCCCGAAGCCTTTCAATTATTGTGGTGGGGCATCGGCGTTGTGACCTACGGCGCGGGCACGCTGATCGAATCGTGGAATACGCTATTTGGCTGGTCAGCGCCGCTCTTCAAAGCCTGGTACATCGCGGGCGCCTTGCTGGGTGGCGCGCCGTTGGCTATCGGTTCGATTTATCTATTGCACGGCAAACGCGCGGGACACATCGCCGTAACGGTGCTGCTGTTGGTGGTCGGCATCACATCTGTTTTCGTCATCCTCTCGCCCATTCGCTACGAATTGGTTGACCCGCATTTGCTGAGCAGCAAGGTGCTGGCCTGGCAGGGCATCCGGCGCGTTTCGCCGTTTTTGAATACGGCGGCCTTTCTGTTTCTGGTCGGGGGCGCGGCCGCTTCCGCCGTGCGCTTTTTCAGCGATCCAGCGACACGCAATGTTTCGATTGGCAACATCTTCATCGCCAGCGGCGCGCTCTTGCCCGGCATTGGCGGGATGGGCAGCCGCATGGGCCACACGGAATTGCTTTATATCGGCGAATTCATCGGCGTGATTCTGATTTGGCTGGGCTACAACTCCTGTTTGAAGCCGCTGCCGGATACAAACGTCGGGGCTGTGGTCGAAGCGTAATCAGTCGCGCGTTGCGACAAGCGCGTGAACAGACCGGCGGCGCGTCCGCCCAGCAAATACACGCCGTAATTCGGCAGCAAGGGTGTCACGGCGTCGAGTGGCGCGACTTCAAAATAACGCTGTGCGACCCAGTGCTTTTGAATGGCGGACGTCAGCGCCAAGCGCCAATCCGCCGGCTTGACGAAGGGGCCGACCACGACCGAATCGCCCTCGCAACCGTAAGCCGATTTCAACACCCATTCCTCGCGCGGCAAGTGCTCAGTATCAAGCGTCGCCAACCGCCGGGTTTCAGGAAGGTGTTCGACGATCCAGGCGCGCGCTTGCGCAGAAAACAATTCCTGCCGCTCCCACATCAACGCCATGCTTAACTTGTTTTGCGTCACCACCGCGCCAAAGGGATTCACCACAGTGACGCGGCCTTCGTTTTCGGCTGCGAGCAGCAACAACAATTCGCGCGCCAGCGGGTCAGGGTCGGGATAGGGCGTCTGGTTGTCCCAGATCGTTTCGCGTTCGCCCCACCAGTCGGTTTTGTAATGCCGCAAGATCAAATCTACCGGTTGGCCCAGCACCGTTACACGCCGCTCAGCATTGAGTCCGAGGTTATACGGCGAACCCAAGACGACCGTGCAACCGCGCGCTTCTAGCCAGCGGCGATACAACGCGATCATGCTCAAGTCTTCGGGCATGTCGGTGGGATAGATAATCGCGACTGCGGGAGAGAGAGGAAGAGGGGGAGGGAGGGAGACAAGACTGGCCTGCATCATTTGCCAGAAATGCTCGGCGAAATTCGCATTCGGATCAGTCGTGTTTGGATGATACGGATGCAGCAACTGATTGAGCAACACCGTTTCGGCTTCGCCCGACGGCGTGTCGGAGTTGAGTTCGCACGCCTGAATGCGGCCATCGTTGCAAACAAACAAATCCACCCGGGCAATGCCGTGCCAGCGCCCTTCGCTGGCGAGCCACATCATTTTCTGAAAGGGAGTCAGGCCAAAGAAATCATCAAGCAATTCAGGCTGCGCCAGCACAATCTCGGCGAGTTCGTGATAGATGTGCGTGACGCGCTCGGCGGCGATGTAAAGCGCCTGCAACCGTTCCGGCGTGAGAATGACAGCTTGCAAGCGGAAGCGTTCGCGGCCATTCAGCCAGGGGTCAGACAGAATGCCGGTGGCGTAAAGTTGCCGCGCAAATTCGCCATAGGTGGGCAGAGTCATTTACTTGAGATGTTTTTTGGCGATGTATGGATTTTCAGGATTGACGATCAATTGCTGGCGCTTCGGATCAACCAAGACATCCATATCTTCCATTGGAATACTACCGAGCAATACCTCTGTGTCGCCGGGCAAGACCATTGCGCGCACAGTTGTTGCACGATTGGCGAAACGCACATCCACGGGGCCGACGATTTCCAACATGACGTGCGAACCATCTGCCAACTCAGCCTCTTGTTTATCGAGTACGGGCAAACCGAGTTGTGCTTTCAGATGATCATTGACAGCCAACATGTATGCGCCACTATCCACGAGGGCGGAAACCTTCGCGCGCCGCACCTCTTTCTCCTTCAGATATCCGCGCCGAAGCAACGCCAAGTCATCCGAACTGATCAATTCAATTTCAGCGTAGGTCAATCCCATATCAGACTCCTTTCACGGTCAATCATTGTCACGGTTTCTCAAACACCAGGAAATGCTGTTGCGGCAAAAATTCTTTCGTCTCTTTCCAGCGCAGCCCGACGAATTCCATCTCTTTGCGCGCTTGCTGGACGGTCATCTTGTGCGTGCGTTTGATCTGGACTTCGGGGTCTTCGCCGCGATATTCGATTTGAATGACGCGCCCGCCGGGTTTCAGCGCCTTGACGATGCTTTGCATCATCTCATAGGGGTAGGCGAACTCGTGATAAACATCCACCAAAAGCACGACGTCTACGGCATTGTCCGGCAGCTTCACGTCCTGCTCTGTGCTGCGAATTGCCACGACGTTGCCGGCTTTGAGCTTGGCTTTACGCTCTTCGATGACGTCGAGCATCTCGCGTTGAATGTCCACGGCAAAAACTTTGCCTTGCGAGACAACGCGGCTGAGGCGAAACGAAAAATAGCCCGTGCCCGCGCCGACATCGGCGACCACGTCGGCGGGCTTGAGTTTCATCTGTTCAACGACCTGGTCAGGTTGCTCTTCTTCGACACGTGCGGGCCGTTCCAGCCAGCTTGCGCCCGCGTAACCCATCACGTGCGCAATCTCGCGGCCCTGATAAAACTTGCCGGTGCCTTCGGGGTCGTGGTCGCGGCGGGTTTCGTAAATGGGCGGCTGGCCAGATGGGATGGACTGAGTGAACTGCGCGGACTTATCCGCCCGCAGTGCCTGCGCCTGTGAACACGCCAGCAAGGGGAGCAGCAGCGCGAGAATATGGAGTTTCTTCATAACGGCTTTCACTTGAGCGGCTTCTTGGCAAAGTAGGGGTTTTCAGGATTGACGATCAATTGCTGGCGCTTCGGATCAATCAACACATCCATATCTTCCATCGGGATGCTGCCCAACAGAACTTCCGCATCGCCCGGCAGCACCATTGCATCAACGCTGGTACGGCGATTTTCAAAGCGCACCTCGATTGGCCCGACAATCTCTAAGTTGACTTTTGACCCGTCCGCCAACTCCGCAATCTGATTGTCAATCACCGGCAAATCAAGCTGCGTTTTAATCTGATCATTGACCGCCAGCATGTATGCGCCGCTATCCACCAACGCCTGGACCTTTGTGCGTTTGATTTTGTCTTCCGGCAAATAACCCCGGCGATGCAGCACCAAATCATCAACACTGATCAATTCAATTTCCGCGCGGATTAAACCCATCACTTGTGATCTCCTTATCTTGCATTATCCCTTAACCGGGTTTGAACGCATACCATGTCCGCCCCTTTGCCCATCCCTGGGAGCGCCAGCATCCTTGCTGGCTATGAATAGAAGCCGCGTAGCGTTCCTTGACCGGCTCTTCCCCTACAACAATACGTGGAAAAGGAAGGCTGCGCCGCTTCTTCCCGGCCAGCAGGGATGCTGGCGCTCCCAGGCTGGGAAAATTTCCTGCGCCGAAGCGGCGCAGGGGGCTGGTGCATACGCACCTGCGCTTCGCGCACCGCCCCAAGAACAGTGACCAGAGCAGGCTAAGATGGGGGACGCGCCACCGCCACCCGAAAACCGTTAATGTCGTCGCGGACGATGGGGTAAATGTAGATGTGGCGGACAACAGAGCGCGCGTAGGATTGAGGATTGACCCACGACCCGCCGCCCCGCAGGACACGATACTCGCCTGCTAACGGGCCTTGCGGATCGGTGCTGTTCGCGCTTTGCCGATAGTAGTCCTTCCCATACCAATCCTGCACCCACTCCAACACATTGCCGTGCATATCGTACAAGCCCCAGGCATTCGGCTTTTTCTGTCCGAATGGATGCGTCTTGCCTTCGGAGTTCTTATCAAACCACGCATACTCGCCGAGCTGACTGGCATCGTCGCCAAAGCTGTATGCGCCCGTCGAACCCGCGCGGCAGGCATATTCCCACTCGGCTTCGGTCGGCAACCGATAGGTCGGATTGCCGGTCTTTTCCCGCAGTCGTTTGATGAACGCATTGGCGTCATTCCACGACACCGTTTCCACCGGCAGATCATCGCCTTTGAAACGGCTCGGATTGTTGTCGGCCCCCATCACAGCTTTCCATTGCGTCTGTGTCACTTCGTATTTGCCGATGGCGAAAGGCGACAGCGTCACTTTGTGTTTCGGTTTCTCATTGTCATTGCCCTTGTCCGAACCCATCTCAAAGGTGCCGCCAGACAACACGACCATCTCCAGCTTCACGCCATTGCTGAGGTCTTCGGCGAAGGATTGCAATTTGGCTGCGGCAATAGTCGGCGCAGATGTGGGGCTGCCACGATCAGGCACGATGGGACTGCCGTTGAGTAGCCACGCGGAATTCTTGATGCCCAGCCACGATGCCAAAACCGCGCTCAACACGAAGACCGCCATCAGCACTTTTCTGCGCCCGGCCTTCATTTCTTGAAAAGCGGTTTGCCCGCCCACTTGCAACAATGCGCGCAGTGCTCCCGCAAAACCTTGCAGGCCAAAACTGCGCGGAGGCTCAGTATCCGGCTTCTTGACGGGCGCTGCAGTTGGCTTGGCGACGCGGGGCTGTGCGGCTGGCTTAACGGGCGTTGGCTCGACCTTCTTTTCCACGGGCGGCGGCGGCACAGGCGGCGTGCCAAACGCAGTCGCATTCAAACTGATCGGACGCAACTCAGGAATCACGCCCAATGGCACTTCTTCAAACTCTGGCTGATGGGTCAGATGCCGCAACAGCTTCAAACAGCCTTCGTCGGTGTCAACGCGGTACCAGGTGTACTGCTTCAATCTGTCCGGGATGTGCGTGGCGTCGGCGGGGGTGAAGACGACCGGGATGAAGCGCGTGTTGCGCCCGGCGTTCTGATAAATCTCGTCGGTGATGATGGCCGCTTCCCAAGCTACGCCCAAGCCCTTGCCCGGCTCTTCGCGGCGTTCGGCACGGCGGCGGTAGGTTTCGGTACACACGATCAACGTGTAATCGGCTTCGCGGAGGCGTTCTTCCATCCACGCGCGCCAGCCGACAGACGGCGAAACCTCGCGGTGGTCAGAGACGCAATCAATGCCGCTGTGGCGCAAGCGCACGACCAGTTGATAGACGCGCAGCCGGTGCTCGTCGGATTCCTGGCTATAACTGATAAAAACTTTCGGCGCACTGGGGGAAGGCATGAAGTCGCATCCTCAGCTTTGGTTCCGGCATTCGGTCGCACGATACTGCCTGCGGTTTGACGGCGGGCAGCTTACCAAGAACGCGCTGAAACTGACAATGCTGCGTTGCCGGTGTGCGTGCCCGGCGTCTGGGCGTTTATACTCAGTGCAGTTTGATTTCACCCGCAAAAGGAAATGTTTTCATGGATCAACAAGCCCGCGAGATGAAGCTCGCCTGGGACAAACGCGCGGCGGAAGACGCCCGCTGGTACATCAACACTGTGCGCCGCCAGCAAACCGAAGAAGAATTTGACGCCAGTGGCCGTCACGAAGTGCAAAGCCAGGTTGTGGACGGCCTGGCGCTGCTGACCGGGGGCAGTGACCCACGCCAGTTGCGGTTGTTGGAAATAGGCTGCGGCATCGGGCGCATGACCAAACATCTGGCTGGCATTTTCGGCGAAGTTTACGCCGTGGATGTGTCGGCGGAGATGATTCGGCAAGCTCAAATGCGTCTGCAAAGCTTGGCGAATGTGCGGCTGTTTGAAACCGGCGGCGAGGATTTCGCGCTCTTCCCTGCCCAGAGCTTTGACGTGATTTTTTCGGCCTATGTGTTTCAGCACGTCCCCAGCGCCGCGATCATTCGCAGCAATCTGGTGGACGCCTGGCGCGTGCTTAAACCGGGCGGCGTTTGCAAATTTGTGACGAACGGCGTGACGGCGCCAGCGTCTGGCCCCACGGATTCGTGGCATGGCGCGGCGTTTCCCGAAGCGGCCTTGCGGCAACTGGCTGAAGAACTGGGCGCGCAACTGCTCGGCTTGTTTGGCGAAGAAACGCAATACTGCTGGACGATGTTGCGCCGCCGTATGCAAGCGGGGCCACCCGCCCGCACCCAAGCACCGCAGGTGGTTTTGCGCGGCCACACGGATGATCTTTCGGTCACTGAGATTTCCTTGAGCGGCGCGCGGCCTTATTTGACGCTGGTGTTGGCGGGGGAATTCAGTGAATGGGACGATGCGGCCTCAGTCAAAATCGAAGTGGCAGGGCGCACGCTTTTGCCGCGTTATGCCGGGCCACCTGGCACGAACGCAGTAGCTTCATTGCGCGACCACACGGCGGAATCGTTGTTCCAGGTGAATTTGCGGCTCCCGCCCGACTTACCCATTGGAGAGGCGCTGTTGCACGTGTCTTTGGCTGACAGTTCGGCGGTGTTGGTGAAAGTGACACTCAGCCGCTAAAAAGCAAGAAGGGGAAGCCGCCAGCAGCGCTTCCCCTTCTTCACAAATACAGCCAGATGAACTTGATTGGTTAGAACGACGGCACCGTGATCGTGTACGTGGACAACAGTTGCAGCACGTGCAAATTGTGCCCGCCATTGAAGACCGGGCCGCGATTTTGCGCATAGCCAAAAATCGGCTTGCCGCTGCCGTTAAAGCGCACCCAGCCCGTGCGTCCGGCGGGAATTTGCGTGTTCAATCCACCCGTAATGCGCAACGAGTTGAGCAAAAACGTGCTGTAGCAAGAGACGGACACGCTGGTCGAAAAGGCTGTTTCGGTATCGTTGTAAATGATGGTAAAGAGCCGCGTCGAAGGCGGCGGCGTGCCAATCGCCAAATTACTGGTCGGCGTCAGCAAGTTGATTTGGGTGCTATCAGTCACCTGACTGTTAAAGCTCGACAAACCGATGGCCGCTGGCAATTGCTCATACTGCTTGCCGTCAAACACCAAAAACGCGCTGCCGCTGCCATCATCCGGGACAGGGTTATTGGAAATTTTGGCGATACCGATGGCCTGAATGTTGGCTTGGCGGCCATCGGTCTCGCGGATGTATTCATCACCAATCAGCCAGTTGAATTTGGCCGGCCCGCTGCTCACTGCCATGACAATCAAATAACCAGTGACACCCGGATCGAAATCACTCATCAACAGCGTCGCGGTTTGGTTGCGAGTCAGGCCGATAAAAGAATCGGCGACCGAACAACTGCTGCCATCCACCGCAAACAGGTGCAGGTCTATGTCCTGGGTTTGACTCGTGTTGGTAATGTTAATTTGCGTATCGCCCAATTGCGGCGCCGAAGCGTTGCTGGTGTATTTCGGGAAGATCAAAATGCTCGCCGGCTTATAATCGCTGAGTACGCTATATTCCGGCGGATTGTTGAGCGACGGCACTGGCGTTGGGGTGGGTGCCTGCGCAAAGGCGATCGCGCTAAACAAGTTTAGCGCAGTTAAAACAAAAACGAGCCTAGTGAGGTTGTGTGTACGTAGTTTATTCATAAGCCTTCCTCCGAAGTTCCAAAGTCCAAATAATCAAAAACCTAAGGTGTGAGCGTGACAGAGCTTTGAGGTGCTCTAGTCGCTTGGGGTTTACCGACGCCAATCGGGGGCAAGCGTGAATTTATCTTCGTTTCAAGTCGCGTTTCAAGTCGCGTTTCAAGTCGCGTTTCAAGTCGCGTTTCAAGTCGCGTTTCAAGTCGCGTTTCAAGTCGCGTTTCAAGTCGCGTTTCAAGTCGCGTTTCAAGTCGCGTTTCAAGTGATGATTCAGGAGCCTACGAGTGATGGCAATCCTGGCGACGCTCACGTGATTACGGGGTATCTTGATGACGGCTTCGAATGGAACGTGCTGCCAAAGTGAAGCGGCAATTACGGGGAAGATCACCTGAAGCTTAAACGCTATGACCGAACAGCCGGTCTGTCATAGCGCGGGCATCTTACACAACCGTGGCGGAAACGCGCAAACGTTTTATGCCTCAGCACATTCAACGCCACATTAAATTCCGGCTGTAGCGGGGCAGAACAAAGAGCCAGATGGCCTGCCGCAGGCCCGCTTACTCACGGCTGGCGTTTGCTGGAGGTCAGTTGCGGCGCGCTTCAAAATCGTTTGGCAGAATCGTTTGGTAAGACCAATCCCCTGCGCTATACTCCGCGCGATTTTCCTGCCCGCAGACCCGAACACAAGAAAGCGAATTTGAGATTGACTCATGAGTGAGAACACCAACGCCAACTATCGCCGCGTCGCCACGCTGAAAACGGCGGACGCTTTGGCGGCCTATCTGCAACAACTCGGTGTCGAGTTAGGCTTTGACCGCGAATTGCAAACCGGCCCGGCAGCTCCGCTGGCACAGCCTTATGACTTGAATGGATTCAGCATCGGCAATCGTTTCTGCATTCTGCCGATGGAAGGCTGGGACGGCACGACAGACGGACGGCCTTCGGAATTGACCAAACGCCGCTGGCAGCATTTCGGCGCGAGCGGCGCGAAACTCATCTGGGGCGGCGAGGCCGTCGCCGTGCGGCCCGATGGACGCGCCAATCCCAATCAGTTGCTGCTGAATGCAGAGACAGCGGGCGAAATCGCTGGCTTGCGCACCCTGCTGATCGAAGCCCACGAGGCCAAATGCGGGCGCAGCGCTGATTTGCTCATCGGGTTGCAATTGACGCATTCGGGCCGCTTCGCGCGTCCGAATGACAAGAAAAAATTGGAGCCGCGCATCCTCTATCGCCACCCGATTCTCGACCGCAAATTCGGCATCACCAACGACAGCGCGCTTTTCACCGACGCCGAGATTGACGACCTGATCGGTGATTTCGTCAAAGCCGCTGTGCGCGCGCAATCCGCCGGGTACACTTTTGTAGACTTGAAACATTGCCACGGCTATCTGGGCCACGAATTCCTGAGCGCCCACACGCGCCCGGGCCGCTACGGTGGCAGCTTTGCGAATCGCACCCGCTTTCTGCGTGAACTGGTCGCGGGCATCCACCGCGATGCGCCGGGGTTGCAAATCGGCGTGCGACTGAGCGCCTTTGATATTTTGCCTTTCAAAATGCCCGACGGCCCAAATGCTGATAAACGTGGCGTGCCCGAAGCGTATGAAGGTGAATATCCGTTCGCGTTTGGCGGCAATGCGGCGCATCCGTTGCAGATGGATTTGACCGAAGCCTTTCAATTCCTCGCCCTGCTCACCGAGTTGGGCATCAAGTTGGTTTGCATTTCGGCAGGCTCGCCCTATTACAACCCGCACATTCAACGTCCCGCGCTCTTCCCCCCTTCGGACGGGTATCTGCCG
Source organism: Acidobacteriota bacterium (assembly GCA_016196035.1). Classification (NCBI taxonomy): domain Bacteria; kingdom Pseudomonadati; phylum Acidobacteriota; species Acidobacteriota bacterium. The sequence continues at coordinate 202,215 of JACPYM010000099.1, forward strand.
CCCGAAGACCCGCTGGTCGGCGTCGCACGGCAAATCGCGGCGACCGCGCAATTGAAAGCGCGGCATCCTGAGTTGTGCGTCGTCGGTTCGGGCTACACTTATTTACAGGAATGGCTGCCCAACGTGGGCCAGCATTACGTCCGCACCGGCCAGGTGGATTTTGTCGGCGTAGGCCGCCTGGTCTTGTCCTATCACGATCTGCCCTTCGACGTGGTCAACGGCCAGCCGCTGCAAACCAAACGCATCTGCCGGACGTTCAGCGATTGCACGACGGGGCCGCGCAACGGCCTGGTGTCGGGCTGCTATCCGCTTGATCCTTTTTACAAAACACACCCCGAACACGAAAAGCTGAAGGTCATCAAGCAAGGCTTGAAGTAAGGGCGGCGCGGTACCGCGTCTGCCCTTTCAACCGCCCGCTGAATTTTCAACCGCGTTACTCAACAGCACAACCGAATAGGCAAAGCGCAAAGATGACACAAAAGCGAATCGTTTATGACGCCATCATCGTAGGCTCCGGCGCTGCCGGCGGCATCGCCGCGCACGTGCTGGTCAATCAAGGCTTGAAAGTTCTGCTGCTGGAAATCGGCCCGAAATGGGATCGCAACACGATCTTTCACACCGAACACAGTTGGCCTTACGAAATGCCCTTTCGCGGCCTGGGCAAGCCAGGCCAATACGATGGACTGTGGAAGGTCGGCGCTTATACCGAACATCTTTACGTCCATCCTTACAAAGACCGTTACGCCACCGCGCCCGGCACGGACTTTCACTGGACGCGCATCCACGCAGTCGGCGGACGCACCAACACCTGGGCGCGCGTCTCGTTGCGCATGTCTGAATTCGACATGAAGCCCAAGTCCATGCAAGACGGCGCGGGCGAAGACTGGCCGATTTCGTATCAGGAACTCGCGCCCTATTACGACCAGGCCGAAGACCTGCTGGGCGTCTTCGGCACGCGCGAAGGCCTCGCAGTCACGCCCGACGGCAATTATCACGCGCCCACGCCGCCGCCGCGTTGCGGCGAAGTCGCGCTGGCCAAGGGCGGCAAAAAGGTCGGCATCCCCACAATCCCAATTCGCAAAGCGATCTTGCTGAAAAACCGCGACAACCGCGCGGCCTGCCATTACTGTGGCAATTGCGATTATGGCTGCGGCACGGCTTCGCGCTTTAGTTCGCTCGACACGATCATCCCTAAGCTGACCGGCAACCGGAATTTCACGCTGCGCACCGGCGCCGCTGTGCATCGCGTGCTGCTCGACCCCAAGACCGGCAAAGCGCGTGGCGTCGAATTTATTGACACGCGCAACAAACTGACCTACGAAGCGCACGCCAAAGTCGTCGTCCTCGGCGCGGGCGCGATGGAATCCACGCGCATCCTGCTGAACTCGAAAACGCACCATCACGAGACAGGTTTGGCGAACGCTTCCGGCGTGCTCGGCCATTACTTGATGGACAATTTCAAAGCGGGTTTTGTCAGCGGCTGGCTGCCGCATTTGAAAGGCACCGAAGTCTTCAACGATGACGGTGCGGGCGGCGGGCATCTTTACATTCCACGCCACACGAACATAAAGGGCGGCCGCAAAGTTTCCGCCTTGCGCGGCTGGCAATACCAACCCAACAGCGGCTCGAACTCGAACGCGGGTTCCGCCAAACGCCTGCCCGGCTTCGGCGCGGATTTCAAACAGGAAGTCCGCGACCGCAATCCGGCGCGCTTGTCCCTCGCCGGGTTTGGCGAATGCCTGCCGAATTTCGACAACTATTGCGAGATTGATCCGCAGGGCTTGAAAGACCGCTACGGCATCCCGCAGTTGCGCTTCCATGCCAAGTGGGGCGACAACGAATTGAAGCTGGCCGATCTGATGTACGACACCGCCGAAGAGCTGTTGCGCGCGGCGGGCGGCGAGATCATCCCCTACACCCGCACGCTGCCACCGCCGCCCGGCGACGCGACGCACGAAGTCGGCACGGCGCGCATGGGCAACGATCCCAAGACTTCGGTGCTGAACAAATTCAACCAGGCGCACGAGGTCAAGAATCTCTACGTCGTGGATGGCGCGTCGTTTGTTTCTTGTCCCGAAAAGAACTGCACACTTTCCATTGCCGCCGTCGCGTGGCGGGCGAGTGAGCATTTGGCGGATGAGTTGCGGCGGGGGAATTTGGGATGAGTAATGGCTTCCCTTACAAAATTCCCCAAGAAAGCCCTGGCTATCCTCAGGCTTCAGCGTTTATCACAGAAAAGATTGCCGCAATGATTGCGCACTCTATCGTCAGCGGCGGCAACCTGATCTTCATTCATACCAACCTCAAGCGTGGACTGCCACTTGAAAACATCAATAAAGTAGCTGGGCCATTTGTCGAAGCTTGGGCGTTGGAGCAGTTTGAAGAAATTGCCAATAATCTGGGCAATGATTATGGTTTGGTAAATGTTCAGGCTGGCAAGCGGCTTGATCCCTTCGACATTGTTTTGCAATTCAAACGTCAGCAAGTTGCAGCCGCTTACCTTTCAGCAAATGTGGATGTCAAAGCGACCGCCGGAGACATCAAAACCTCAGGGAAGAGTCCGAACATCACTTCTTTTGCCCGGATTCGTTCAGAGTATCTCGACGACCCTGACTATATTTTCATCATACTTTCGCTGAAGCATAAGGTTTATGGTGAAAGAGATGCCGCCACCGGCATGACTAACGGGGTGATGGAAGTAGTGGCTTCAGCAACGTATGATCTGAAGTATATTTCGGCGGCAGATTTGAACTACAATCCAGCCTTGGGCACCGGCCAGCTTCAAATTCGGGATATTCACTATGTCACACTCGAACAACGCACGACTTGGGAATTCTTGCAGTTGTTGGATGCCAAGTTCATTCGCTCGAAAGGCGAAGCCGCTTGGCTTAAACTGGCGCGTCAACACGAATGGATCAAAGTAGAGGAGCCGTAACAATATGAATGACCACCAGTTGATTTGTGGCGATGCATGCAAAGTACTAGCTACGTTACCTGATACTAGCGTTGATCTCATCATTGCCGACCCACCTTACAATTTAGGTAAGGACTATGGGAATAATCGTGACGCACTGTCTTGGCAGGAATATATCGAATTCACCCGCACTTGGCTTCGTCAGGCTGACCGGCTGCTCAAACCGACTGGCACGATTTATGTCTTCATGGGTGTTCGTTTTATTTCCCGCTTACATTTATTGATGGAAGAGGAACTTGGCTGGTTGTTCAATGGGTGGATTACTTGGCATTACACACAAGGTATGGGTCGCAAGAATGGGTTTTCGCCGCGGCATGAGGATATTCTTTACTTCACTAAAAGCAGTAACTACATCTTCAACCTGGATGACATTCGTGTTCCGCAGAAATACTATCGCGAGCGAAACAACATGACCGGCGCGAACCCCGGTGATGTCTGGCAGTTTTCCCATGTGCATTACTGCAGTGCCGAACGCGAAGCCCATCCCACGCAAAAACCTGAAGCGTTGATGGAACGGATGATCAAAGCTAGTTCACAACCGGCGGATTTGGTGCTTGATCCGTTTGTCGGCAGCGGTACGACGGTACGGGTTGCCAAAGTGCTTAAGCGCCGCTCCATCGGTATTGAGGTCAATCCTGATTACGTCGCGATGGGCGAGCGTCGCTTGGTTTCAACACAGGAAGAGTTTGATTCGTTCGATCCACGCACACAGCGCATCCCTCGCGATTTGCCAAACCAAACCAAAGAAACGGCACAGGTATCTTTTTTTGATTGAGATGGGAATTGAGTAATGATCCTCTCTGCAATAGACATCGGCTCCAATTCGATTCACCAGGTCGTCGTCGAAACCGACCGTGAAAAACCTTTTCGTGTACTGGCGAGCGCCAAAGAGATGGTGCGCCTGGGCCGCAGCGCCGCGCGGGATCGCCGCCTTTCACCAGCCGCCATGAACCGGGCCATCGAGGCGTTGCAGAAATTCCGCGCGAACGCCGAGAGTCACGGCGCACGCGAAATCCTGACGACCGCCACCAGCGCCGTGCGCGAAGCGACCAACCAGCAGGAGTTCATCGAACGCGTCACCAAAGAAACCGGGCTGCACGTCGAATTGCTTTCCGGCATTGAGGAAGCCCGCATGATCGCGCTGGCCGTGGCGATGCGTATGCCGCAAAGCAATAACTGCCGCGCCCTGGCGATTGACATCGGCGGCGGCAGCACCGAACTGCCCGTCACGCAAAATGGCGAACCCGCCGTGCTGATCTCGCTCAAACTCGGCTCCGTGCGGCTGACCGAACAACTCGGCGCCAGCGATCCACCGAGCGAAAAAACTTTGCGCCGTTTGCGCGCCGAATTGCGCGCCGTCATTGCGCAACGCGCGCCTGAAATCAAAACGGTGGGTTTCGACGTTTGTTACGGCACCTCCGGCACGATTGCCGCGTTGGAGCGCGTCGCCTTGCAGCGCCACCTCAAAAATCCAACGGCCCCGGGCCGCGCCGCCAAACGCTCGGAAGCTTCGTTGAGTTTGAAAGAACTGCGCGCCTTGAATGAAGAACTCGCGCGCCTGCCGCTGGCCGAACGCGCGCGCGTGGCGGGCCTGAATCGCGCGCGCGCCGAAATCATCATCGCGGGCGGCCAATTGCTGGAAGCGCTGATGGAAACGCTGGAAGTCGAACAGTTGACCGTTTGTGACTGGGCGTTGCGCGAAGGCGTGGTCATCGCGCATCTGACCAAACGCGGCGCGACCGTGACCAGTACGGCCACGCGGCTCGAACGCGATCCCAGTTTGCGCGGCGCGTTGGCCCTGGCGGCGCATTACCGCGCCGACCTCAAACACGCGCACCGCGTCGCGTATTTAGCGCAACAGTTGTTCGACGATTTGCGCTCGTTGCACATGCTGGGCGGCGAACACCGGCGCCTGCTGATGGCGGCGGCGGTCTTGCACGACATCGGCTATCTGGTCTCGCATACGGATCATCACAAGCATTCGGCCTACTTGATTGATAACAGCGAACTGACCGGCTTCACCGCTTCCGAAGTCGCCATCATCGCCAACGTCGCGCGTTACCACCGCAGCACATTGCCCAAACCCAAGCATTCGTACTTTGCCAAGCTGCCCGCCGAAACGCGCGCCGTCGTGCGCAAGCTGGCCGCCATTTTGCGCATCGCCGACGCGCTCGACCGCGATCACGAGGGCCGCGTGCGGGGCGTGCGCGCCGAACTCGACGCCAAGACCGCGCGGATTTTTGCGATCTCCACGCGCCCCAGCGAAACCACGCTCTGGCGCATGGAAGAGCGCGCCGACCTCTTCGAGCAGGAGTTCGGACGGCGCGTCGAATTGATTGCCGAAACAAATGCCAATGCAACGGACGGTTAGGCCCCAAATGGATGAAGATAGACGCAGAAAAACGCGGATCAATGCAGTGTAACTATGGCTGCCAGCCGGCTTGATCTGCGTTTTTCTGCGTCTATCTGCGGCAAAGTGCCTTTTCTGAATTCGCAGCAACCCCTAACGATAATGAACAAACAACACAAAACCTTTTACGGCTGGTTTATCGTCGGCACGGCGTTTCTGTTCATGATGCTGATCGTCGGCTTTGCCACCTACGGCCTGCCGCTCTTCTATCCGCTCTGGGTCAAGGAATTCGGCTGGCGGCGCGATCAGATCATCTTCGGCAACACGCTCAGCAAAATCATCGTCGGGCCGGTGCTGGGTTTCGCCGCGGGCTGGCTGCTGGAAAAATACGGGCCGAAATTGGTGATGTTGTTTGGCGCGCTCAGCGCGGCGGCGGCCATGCTGGGTTTCAGCCTGATGGGTTCGACGACGGCGCTCTATGGCTTTTTCTTTTTCAACGCGCTGGGCTATCTGTGCGCCGGGCCGCTGCCCAATCAGGTGTTGCTGTCGCATTGGTTCGCGCGGTTGCGCGGGCGCGTGATGGGCATCGCTTACGTAGGCATCGGCGTCGGCGGCATGCTGGTGCCGTGGATCGTGCGTTACTTCAATCAGCAATACGGCTGGCGCGGGTCGCTCAAAGCCTTGAGCTTGTTATTTGCCGCCGTGATGCTGCTGTCGTTGTTGATCGTGCGGCGACGCCCGGCGGATTTGGGGCTGTTCCCCGATGGCGACGAAAAGCCGCTTGAACCCGCCACGCCGAATGCCCTGCCCGCCAAGCTGGCCGACATCGTTAAAACGCGCGCCTTCTGGTTGCTGGCCGCTGGCAGCGTCTTCAGCATCAGCGCCATTGGCGGCGTAATGCAAAACCTGGCGCTCTATATCAACGACATTATTCCCAAGGAGCAAGCCGACCTGACGCGCACGACCATTTCGAGCATCACGCTGGGCGCCAGTATTTCCGGGCGCATCGTGATGGGTTTGCTGGCGGATCGCTTTCAGAAAAAGTACGTGATGCTGATCACCTACTTCGTGGTCGCGCTTTCGATCCCGCTGCTGATCTTTGCCAAGGACTATCCGGCCCTGCTCTATGTTTTCGCTGTGACGTTCGGCTTTGGTTTGGGCGCGGATTACATGCTGATTCCGTTGATGGCGGCGGAATGTTTCGGGCTAGGCGCGCTCAGCCGCGTGCTGGGCATCATCATCATGAGCGATGCCGTGGGCGAAGCGACGCTGCCGACGTTGGTGGCCAACATCCGCGAGACCACCGGCAGTTATGCGGGCGGGTTTATGTTAGTCACGGTGTTGGCCTTGCTGGGCGCGGTGGCAATCCTTTCGATCAAATACCGCGACGGCAAACCGGAAAGCCGCTGGCAATTGGAAGCACAAACAAAGGAGCGTTGAACCGTGAAACGATTGATGTTGGCAAGTGTGATCTTCGCGCTGGGAACCGGCTTTGGCTGGTTGGCGGCGCAACGACCCGTGACGCAGGTCAATGCCCAGCAACCGGCCCCACAAGCCGCGCCACCGGCTGTGGGCGGGTACGTGCACGAACGTGATGCCGACGTGAAGAAAGAAGGCCCCGCGCCGCACAATGGGCCGGGCCGTTCGACGGGCTACAGTTTTTTTGAGAAAGCGCCGGGTTTTGCGCAAGCCTTCCGCAAACGCGTGCTGCATCCGGGTGCGGCCATCGGTTATCACCCGCAAAAGGAAGACGAGGTTTACTATATCTTGAGCGGCACGGGCGTGATGCAAATGAACGGCCAGGAATTTCCGGTGGCGGCGGGCGATGCGATTCTGACGCGCCCCGGCAGTTCACACGGGTTAAAGCAAACCGGCAAGGATGATTTGACGCTGATCATCACCTACGAACAGAAGCCGCGTTAAGACAGCCGCAAGCCGGATCAGCACCGCTGTTACTGTTTGCTCACCTCCAGCAAAAACACATCCGAATAATCCTTCACCGGGTTGGTGCCGAAGTTACTATCGAAGACCGCATATTTCCCGTCTTTGCTGATGGACGCGCGCGGTTGAAACCAGTAACTACTCAGTGTGCGGCTGCGGTGGTGCGCCAGATGGCGTAGCTCAGTACCATCAGCCCTGACGATCATCACTTCATTGAACCGCACACCCCAGCGGCGTTGCCAATCGGGCGGTAAATCGGCATTGGCCGCCGCCGTACCCTTTGCGGTATCGGTAACTGAAACTAACACCCAGGGGTTTTTGCCATTGCTGTTACTGCTGATGTGCATTTCCGCATCCCAGTTCAATGGTAACAAACAGGAGCGCTTGGCATCGGCAAGCCGTATTTTTTCAACGCCATTGTGTTCGCAACCCGGCGGCGGCGAGTTATCGCGGTAAGCGCCGACGAATAACACCTCATCGCTATTCACGTCGCGCCCTTGGTCACTGTGGCCACCGAACGGCGCAATCTGCCGAACGAAGTTAAAATCTTTGTCGTAAAGCGCCATGCCTTTATGCGGGCCTATCCCTTCACTGCCCCAACGCGCCATGATGTTGTTATTGGCGGTGACATAAACTTCGACCCATTCGCCGCCCAGCGCTTTCAAGTCAGCCGTTTTGCCCAGGCTGTTGGTGCTGAAGGTATAAAGCGCGGCGTGCCGGTCATCACCCACAATCATGAGGTGGTCGCCATCTTCGGAAATGTCGCATTCGCCGCCGCCAAAGGTGATCTTTTGGTACTGTGCAAAGACGCGCACAACGTTTTTTTGCCGCCGCGCAACATCAAACTTCAGCAATTGATTTTCGGCGTGATAATAAAAAACATTCGGATCGTTGCCGCTCCAGCGCGGCTCGGCTGAGTTACTCAACGCCAAGGTTTCGGGCGGCACGACTAACTTACCGTTGCGGTCAGCCACCATAAAACCGTGATTGTCGGCCTGCATCAGAATCAAACTATCGTCCTGATTGAAAGGCGACATCGTGGCGTATTCGTGATGTACAGCGTCTTTGAATTGCGTCCAGCCATTCGACAAACGCACAATCGGCGCGCCAAAAACAGTGTCCCTATATTTCACGCCCACCGCTGGCGGTTGAAAGCTGGTGTAATCCGCCGGGATATAAATCTTGTTGTCATCCGGGATGCCATAGAAAGGACTGTTAGCGTCCGCCTTGGGAACTGCCACGGGTTGATTCACCACTGCCGGGGCTGTAACGACTGGCAGCTTCCCTTTCGTGATGACGCCTTGCACCAGCGCCGCGTTACTCACCGTCGCGCCCAGGTTGATCAAGGTAACATCCGCCGTTAGCGGATACAGCGGCTTGATCGTACTAACATAAAATTCCTCGTCGTTTTTGTAATAACTCACAACGCCGTTGGCGACGGCAATGCGAAACACAGTCTTGGCCGGGTAACCTGTCTCGGCCTTGTAACGCCCCCACTCACGCACTTCGGCCACATAACCAGCGCGCCCGGCGCGCGCCGTCAGGTGCAATGAGAAATCCATCGTTTCCGCTTCCAGCCCGGCGGGCGCGGCGCTCAATCCCACGTAACGCTCTTTGTCCGTTTCCAGCGCAGTGAATTCCAAATAACCGTCCCCAGCGGTGAGCTTCTGCCGCGAAGACGCCCCCGCATCTGCCGCTTCGTTGTTACCCCGCGTTTTTTTCAAGGTGGTTCCGGCCGCGGCGCAATTGACCTGATTGATCCAGACGACGGGTTCGGCAGGGGCCTTCGTGGAACTGAGTTCGGAGGCACGCCGTTCGGCTGAGCAACCAATGTGCAACAACCAGACAACGGCGCTAACAGTGAGGGTGAGAGCAAACAGCTTTTTCATTGGTGTACCTCTGAGCGCCGCTTTGAGCCAGCGACGCCGGACACAGTTTTGGCTGAGCGCCCAGCCGCCGTCAACATAAATAATTCGGCTTGGCGGCTGCCATTCCGTGTCTTAGGCAACCCCTCAAATTACCACGCGGCCTCAACCATGCCGCCTCAACCATCCAAACCGCTCAGCACCAAATCCACCAACGCATCTACATAACTCTGCGTCAACGGCGCGTGTTCGGCCAGCAAGCGGAAGTAGACGGGGCCGTAAAGCGCATCGAGCAAAACTTCAGGATCAACTTCCTGACGGATTTCGCCGCGCTCAATGCCGCGTTGAATGACTTGGCGCGCTTCAGCGCGACGCGGCTTGATCCAGCGCGTGCGAAAGGCTTCGGCCATCTCTTCATCGAATTGCCCGTTCGCCAGCAGCATGGAAATTTTACAGCCCAACGGCCCTTTGAGCGCCTTGACGAACTTGCGCATCTGGCGGCGGATGTCTTCGCGCACGCCGCCTGTGTCAGGGAAAGAAAGCGGCGGGCCGTCGTCTTCAAAAAAGGCGTCCAGCACGAGGCTCGCCTTATTCGGCCAGCGCCGATAGATCGTCGTTTTGCCCACGCCCGCGCGCGCTGCAATGCCCTCAATCGTCACATTGCCAAAGCCGTGCTCCTCCACCAGCGCGCGCGCGGCTTGCAGGATATTCTGGTGCGTCACCGGACAGCGCGGCCGGCCCGCGTGTTTCGCTTCGCAGTCTTCTGCAAACCTTTCTGCGGCCTTCGCCGAAATTCGACTTGACACTCATCCACCTCCGGCGTATTTTCCATATCGAAACGTAGCGTATCGTATTCCTCGCCAGTAGGCAAGGAAGTCGCCCGTGAGCGGCGCGACGATACGAAAAAAGAGGCATAAAGACTATGGAGGGAATGATGAGTTCAAAAAAAATTGCTTTGGTGACGGGCGCGAACAAAGGCATTGGCTATGAAACCGCGCGCCAGTTGGCCGCGCAAGGCATCACCGTGCTGTTGGGCGCGCGCGACGAAAAGCGCGGCAGTGAAGCCGCCCGCAAACTGCAAGACGAAGGCTTGGACGTGCAGTTTCTGCCGGTGGACGTGAACGACACCGCTTCGCAGGACAATGCGGCCCAGTTCATCGCGGCTAAATTCGGCAAGCTGGACATCCTGGTCAACAACGCCGGCGTGGCCAAAGATTTCAGAGTGCCCGCTTCGCAAGGCACGCTGGAACAGTGGCGCGAGACGTTCGAGACCAATGTGTTCAATCTGGTTGCGCTGACCCAGAAGCTGCTGCCGTTGGTCAAAAAGAGCGACGCCGGGCGCATCGTCAATCTGACCAGCATTCTGGGTTCGCTGACGTTGAACACCGATCCACAATCGCCGATTGCCGGGTCGGCCAGTTCAGGCACGGCGTACAACGCCTCCAAAGCGGCGTTGAATATGTTCACCGTGCATCTGGCGAATGAATTGAAAGGCACTGCGGTCAAGGTGAATGCCGCGCATCCCGGCTGGGTGAAGACCGATATGGGTGGCGCAGCGGCTCCGCTGGAAGTCGCGGACGGCGCGAAAACTTCGGTGCGCTTGGCGACCTTGCCTGACGACGGGCCGAGCGGCGGCTACTTTTATTTGGGCGACACGCTGCCCTGGTAACTTCATTCGGCTTACTTCGTGGTGATGAAAAAAGGCGGTGCGAATTAACACTTCGCACCGCCTGCATTACGGCCTTCACCAACTCGTTTCTGCCGCGTGTGCTCATTGCATGCGAATGGTCACGGCATTGGCTGGACGATTGTCTATCAGCGTTTGCAGCGTAACTTCGCCGTGCCCGGCCAGCGCACGTTCCATTTCCACATTCAGTTGATCCAGACCCGCCAGATCGCCTTGCGCGCCCGCGAATGACACCGGCAAAGCCAACCCTGCGATTGAGACGCTGACGTTTTCCAATCCCGTCCGCCGCCGGAAACCAGTGCCGAAAAGGACGACGAAGACGCGTTCGCCGGCCGGGCCTAGATTGATCGCCTTGGCAACGAAGCGGTTGGTCGCCTGATCGAATTCAGCCAGCGGTTCAAAGCTTTGCGACCCGTTGGCCTTGACGCGCAAGACGACGCCCGCCGGGACGCCTTGCCCTGTCGCGTTGGCCGTGAAAAAGCTGGGCGCGACGTTGGTGAGTTGCACGTTGCCGCTCGCCACCAGCACGTCGTTGACGTAAACCGAGGCCAGCGTCGTGTAAATCGCCTGATCGCCCGGCGCGGTCATTGGCAGGCCGGGATGAATGAGCAGATTGATTTGCGTGGGCGAGACGAAAAAGAGCGGACAGTTCAATTCCTGATTGTTGAGGCCGCGCATCGTCACGCGCGTGCCCGCCAGCGTCGTCGGCAACGGCGTAGTCGTCGCGGCTTGCGTCGTCACGGCCAGATCGTTGCTGAAAATCGTGGCAATCGCATCCACGGCGGTGAGCGGCGCATAATTCGCCGACGACACCGCCGTCAATCCTGACGGCTGGCTGACCTGGAAGCTTTTGCCGCCGACGTTAATTGTCGCCTGCCGTCCCCCACCCGCCGGATTGTTGAACACGGTGAAACCAATCGGTGCGCGCCCCACACCGCTGGTCGGCCCTTCGATGCGCACCCAGGCGGCGCTCGCCGTCGCCGTCCAGGGGCAATGATCCGGCGTTTCGAGCAAAAAGCCATCGAGCGTTTCCCCTACGCGCGAGGGCTGATAGGCCTGGCCATTCAACGACAACGTGTAAATGCAACCGGCCACCGTCAGCGGCAAGGCGTTCGACACGCCACCGCCGGGCGCGCCATTGAACGCCGTCAGGTTGAGCGCGCCCGCTTGCGCCAGACCGGCGTCGGTTAGGGTGACTTCCAATTTGGCATCGCTGCGATAGGTCGTCGGACGCGCCATGCCGTTGACGCGCACGACGGTCGTATTCAGGAAGTTGCGTCCATTGACGATCAGCAGCTTTTGTCCGCCCGCAATAGCCACCGTCGCCGGTTCCAGCCGCGCCAGCACTGGCACAGGCGCAATGGGCGTCAGCGCGAGGTCGAGCGGCGCCGATTCCAAGCCGCCTGCCGGCGTTTGGGTGAACACGGTCACGCGCGCCGTTGGGCCTGTGCCCAAAGCCGCTGCCGGGATTTCGGCGCGCAGTTGCGAAGCGCCGAGGAATTCGGTGCCCTGGGGCTGCCCGTTGACGCGAATCACCGTGGAGTAACGCAACCCTGCCGCATCATCCGAGACCGGATAAAAATGATTGCCATACACCGTCAATCGCAAAGGCGCTCCGGCGGGCGTGGCGTTGATGCTGAGCGCGGTGAGTTCGGGCGGATGATTGCCGACGGCGTTGAACTTGCTGTTGACCGTCGCACGCAACATGGCGTTGGCCGCCGCGCCATTCACCAGCAAGGGTTGAAAGCTAGCGCCATTGTTCATGGAAGCGAACGAACGCCCGCGCGGCGTGGTGGTGTCGGCGGCAAAACTAATGTCGCCATTCACAGCCTGCACGCCGACATAAAGGTCGCCACGCGGCAGCGGCCCCGGCGCACCGAGCATTACTTCCAACATCCCGTGCGCAGGCAGCGTAGGCACCATCAGGGTTTGGTTGACCAAAAACGTGGGGTTGACGGGCGGCTGCCCGGTGCGTTGCGGATCATGAAAGATGACGATGCGCAGTTGTTTGCCCACGGCATCAGGCGGCAATTGCACGCGCACGCTTTCCAGCGTGGACGGCGCGCGCGCGGGCGTCAGGTAGTTAACATAGAGTGTGTTACTCGCCGGGGGTAACTGTTCGCGTGAATTATCGTCCGCCGAAAGCACCTCGAACACAGGCGTATCAGGCACGACACCAAATAAAAAGTAACTCAGTGCGGCAACATCCAATGCCGTAATGCCGCCGCGTTCACCGGGCAAGTAACTTTCATCGTACTTGATTAGCGGCTCGCTTTGATTTTGCCGATTGTGTGTTGAGAGTGTGGTAGTTGAATTTAGCTTTAGGACGTATTTACCGAGGCAAGCTGTTGTGGCAATGAGGTCGCAATCAGGTGGGTCAGTTTTTCCAGCAC